>JAHEEZ010000159.1 GCA_024640445.1 Acidobacteriota bacterium
TGGCGCTCGTGGACCGTCGGATACTGCGCAACATGGATCACTTCGTGCTTCGCGTGCATTGCCGCACGTGCAAGCGGCATCCAGTGTTCCCAGCAGATCAGTCCGCCGAGTGTTCCGTATGGAGTCTCGACCACGTTCAAAGTGCTTCCGTCGCCGACCGCCCACACAAGCCTCTCGGTGTAAGTCGGCGTAAGCTTTCTGTGCTTCTTGAACGAACCGTCAGGTGAAATATAAAGCGTCGTGTTGTAAAGTGACGCACCCTCTCGTTCGTGAATTCCTACGACGAGATACGCATGGGTCTCCTGCGCGATCCCGCAAAGCGTACGCACCTCTTCTGCCTCGATCGCGACGGCGTTCTCAAAGAGGTATCCGAACAACCTCTTTGCCGGCTGATGTTCCCAGAGTGCCGCTTCCGGAGCATCGTCGAGCCAGATCGGATAGCCGGGAAGCCATGTCTCGGGAAAGACAATGATCTCAGCACCTTCCGCAGCGCATTCGCGGGCAAGATCCGACAGCTTCGCGACCGATTCGCGGAGATTCAGGAATTCAGGGGGCTGTTGGATCAGCGCCGCGCGGACTGAGTTTTTCTTGGCCATTCAATTCCTAATTTAATTGATGGCTCGGCATCTGGGCAAATGGAAATTCACCCGGGAGTCTCAAAGCCGCGTCGCGGCGGCGCGATCAGTACCCGGAGCGGTAGCGACGGGCACAAAAAAGGTCAGCGATCGTAGGGGCAGGACCTGTGCCTGCCCAATGCGCCGCCAGGCGCGATCTGTTCTAAACCCAAAGCCCGAGAAGAGGGATTAACCGCAGAGTCGCGGAGACGCAGAGGTTTTTGTAAACAAAACCGGTTCGGAGTCCGCTTTGGTGCTATGTTTGCCTCCCGGCCGAGATTCCGGAACCAGGGCAGGATCCACTCAGTCCGCGAAGCGAACGAAATATCATAGCCCCACGTGGAGCAGAAAGCGGAACGTGGGGCGCTCTTTTCCCCGGTCTGAAGACCGGGGCTAAGATACGGCCGTCCGCTACGCGGACTCGTTGAATTCGCCTGATCTTCCAGAGTCCTGGGTTACGGAGCGCGTTGTAGTTCTGATTAGGGCGGAAATCCCAAGTAAGCTCAGCGTCTCCGCGACTCTGCGGTTAAGTCTTCTCTTGCCCGTTGCTACGCGTACACGAATCGAAACGGATCGGTCTGTCGCCATAAGCTTACGTAATCATTGGGGTTGTGCTATCGTTTGTGCATACACTGAGAACATCGCGCGGACCTGTTTCAAACCAAAGGAGGTGCGCGAATGGGTAAGACCAAAAGCAAGAAAGCAGCGAAGACCGGAGACGGAGAGGCGTCGGGGAAACTGCCGCAGCCGCGCGGAGCGAATGAACTCCACGAGCCGTTCTGGTCGATCATTTCTTTTGAAGGCAGGGTCGCTTCGAATCTGACCTACGACGAGGCGGTTGAGAAAACATCGTCGATGGCCGAAGCCGAAACTCCGGGGCTTTGCATAGTCACCAATGCGGCGGCGCAGCGGATCGAAGGAAACTGATAATCGGGGACTTCAGCCGCCTGGTCCTTTATAAGTTGTCTTTATGGAAATGATCGCTGTACGATCAGGCGCCCGCGAAGAACTGGTCGAGATCACCGGCGAGGTCGCGGCGCTGTTGAAGGACAAAGGGCTGGTCGATGGCGTGTGCGTGCTCTTCACGCGCCACACCACCTGCGGGTTGACGATAAACGAGAATGCCGACCCGGACGTGAAGCACGACATTCTGCTTTTCTTGCGGAATACCATTCCGCAGTATTACGAAGGCTTCCGGCACTTCGAGCACAATTCGGACGCTCACATCAAATCATCTCTCATGGGTTCGAGCGTGACGGTCCCGTTCGGGAACGGAAAGCTTCTTCTGGGGACCTGGCAGGGCATATATCTGTGCGAATTTGACGGACCGAGGGAAAGACAGGTGGTGGTCAGTTTTCTTTGAGGATCAATTAACGAGCAAGGGGTATGGAACAGCTTACCGAAAGGGTCAGTAAACTAAACGACAAGGAAATAAGGAAAGGCGCGGATTACGTCCTGTACTGGATGCAGATGTACAAGCGCGCCGACCACAATCACGCGCTCAACTTCGCGATCGAAAAAGCGAACGAACTAGGCCTTCCCCTGTTGGTCTATGAAGGCCTGAAGTACTACTATCCCTGGGCCAGCGACCGCCTCCACACTTTCATTCTTGAAGGAGTCAACGAAAAAAGAGACGCCTTCCGGGACCGCGGCATCAGCTATGTCTTTTATCTTCAAAAGGATAGCGATTCGCCAAAGCAGACCGTCAAGGCGCTCGCGCGTGATGCGGCGCTGATCGTCACCGACGATTACCCGTGCTTCATAATCCCTTCGCACAACGGCGCTATCGCAGAAAAGGCAGAGGTCCCGGTCTTTGCTGTGGATTCGAACGGGATCATCCCGATGTCCGTGTTCGAAAAGGAAGAGTACGCGGCCTATACGATACGCCCGAAGATCAAACGGGTACTCGACAGATACTTCGTACCGTTCGAGGAGGCGGAGATTCGAACTAAGGACCCGGATATCAATCCCGACTGCCCCGACACCGTTTTCTCCGCAGACGAGATAGCAAACCTTGTTTCAAAGTGCGATGTGGACCACAGCGTCGCGCCCTCGCCGATTTACAAAGGCGGCACCGCAAACGCGCGAATCCGCCTTGCTAAGTTCGTCGATGAGATCCTTCCTCACTATCACGAAACAAGGAATAAGTGTGAGAAGGATGGTTCGTCGCGTCTGTCCGCTTACTTGCATTTCGGGTTCATCTCCTCGCTTGAAGCGGCGTTAGCAACTAAGGAGGCGGACGCGCCCGAAGAGGCGAAAGAGGCTTTTCTGGAAGAGCTGATCGTGCGCCGCGAGCTTTCCTTCAACTTCACAAGGTTCAATCCGAAGTACGATTCTCTGGAATCTCTGCCTGACTGGGCGCGGGAAACAATGCGCGAGCACGTCGATGACAAGCGAGAATACATTTACTCACTCGAGGAGCTGGAGGCGGGCGAGACGCACGACGAACTCTGGAACGCCGCTCAGCGAGAGATGGTCCTGACCGGCGAGATGCACAACTACATTCGTATGCTTTGGGGGAAGAATGTTATCGCGTGGTCGGAAACGTACGAACAGGCATTTGCTGTCCTCGAACACCTTAACAACAAATACTGCCTGGACGGCCGCGACCCGAACTCTTATGCGGGAATCCTGTGGTGTTTTGGAAAGCACGACCGGCCCTGGTTCGAGCGACCTGTGTTCGGCAAGATGCGGTATATGACGTCAGGAAGCACGGGAAAAAAATTCGGATCGGCGAAATATATCGAATGGACGAAATCACTTGAGGAAGATCCCGGTCTCCCCGAAACTCCCCGCCAGTCGAGCCTCTTTTGAACCCCGCGACCTTGTTTTCACTCGTCGCCTTCGTAACGGGTCCAATTGCCTTGCCAGTCGAACCGCTCGGCGCCCCTGAAGCGCTTTTTGTAGTCGTAGAACGATCTTCCCTCGTAGGCGTAGCCGAGGTAATGGAACTCCTTTCCAAGTTTTCTGGCGTATTCGGCTTCCAAAAGAAGAGTGTAAATACCGAGGCTTCTGCCGGCTTCTGATGGGTCAAAGATCGCGTAGACGGCGGAGATCGAGCGGGCAGCCTCATCAAAGAAACTCGCCGCAAGAAGCTCGCCGGAGCCGCCGTAGACACAAACTTCCATTCCCTTGCAGGGAACTTCGGAGGCGTTCGGGTCGATGAAATGCTCGAGCGACTCGGGCCTTCCTATCACGAATCTCGTCCGGTGCCGCTCAAAGAGCTCCCGTTTCTGGTCATCGACTATGGTCGGCCGGACAACGGTCCTGAGATCTCTGTTCTTTCGAAGTACTCGCCGAAGACTTTTTGAATGGGAGAAGGCGGCCAGATCTATCCTAAGGGGGATGACCAGTCTGTAACGCTGTCGATGGAAGGCGAGGCTGTATCGGAAGAAATACTTTCCGAAGTGACGCCACCCTTCAGCGAGGAGCCGGTCCATTTCCTCGGGACCCGCAGTGTCCGCGATGAAATCTTCGCTGATGAAAGTTATCTCCCGGGTGTCCATATCTGAGATGCGCCGAGCGGGCAGCGATCCGAAATGCGTTCGGCCCGCGAACTTCCGCGGGCCGTCGATATCGATCAGACAATGTCAAAGTACTGCGGCGTCGGCCGCGGCTTCCTCATCCTCGGCTTCGTCGTCATCGTCATCATCGTCATTACTGTCGTATGAATACGATGACCCGCCATACGCGGGCGTCCCAGCTTCTTCTTCGGCTGTCTCGCTTTGCTCTTCGTAAGCTATCGCTTCGTAGGCCGACTGTTCCTGTTCGGCTGCGGCTGCCTGTTGTTTTATTTCCATCGACTGGATCATGCTGCAAGTCCCTTCCAGGATTGCACCGTCCTCGATCAGCAGACGCGGGGCCGATATGTTTCCGATAACTCTGGCGGTCCGTCCGAGTTCGAGCTTTTCCGAAGCGACGATGTCACCGTTAACCGTACCGTTTATCACAGCCCCGGCAACCGTCACGTCGGCGTCCACCTGTCCGGTGGATCCGACTATCAAAGTGCCGTCCTCAGACATGACCTTTCCCGTTATCTGCCCGTCGACACGCAGCATTGAATTGAAATAGGTTTCGCCCGTTAAGACCGTGCCGTGGCCGACAAATCCGTTGAGCTTGCCATCTTTGATGTCCCGAGCCATTGCTTCGCTTTCACTCATTGCTTTTGTTGATCCGTACTCTTTTTGGTAGGAATAAGCGGTGGTTGAGGTCTCCCGCGATTCGTTTGAAGTGTCAGTTTCGTCGGGTTTGGAACTTCTGCCCATTCTGATCATATCAATTTGTAACCTCCGGAATTTTCGACTCAACCACTGAATTTATTGACGCTGAGACCAACCTGGACGAGTCAAAATGTAGATAAAAGATGTTTACTGTAGCACAAAGAAGCTTTGCAGTAGGATGTCAATAATAGATGAATAAGTCCTTTCATGTCTAGTTTTCTTTGAGCCGACCCGGAAGCGCCCTGATTTTCAGTTGATTATTTGTTTATTTCCCTCCGGCGTGGCACACTTTACGTTTTGGAGGAACGCGGGAAAGTTGTTCGTAGAAAGCAAACTGAAGACAAAACTGCTCAAGAAGTTGGGCAAGGCAATATCCGACTTCTCGATGATCGAAGAAGGCGACAAGGTAATGGTGTGCCTTTCGGGCGGAAAGGACAGCTATACGCTTCTCGACCTTTTGCTCGATGTCAAAAAACGCTCTCCAGTGTCGTTTCGCCTCCTCGCGGTGAATCTTGATCAGAAGCAGCCCGGATTTCCCGAGCACGTCCTTCCTGAATACCTCGAATCCCTCGGCGTTGAGTACAGGATCATCGAGGAAGACACCTATTCGATCGTCAAAGAAAAGGTCCCCGAAGGGAAGACCTTTTGTTCGCTTTGCTCAAGGCTTCGCAGAGGCATCCTCTACACGACCGCAATCGAGGAGGAGTGCACGAAGATCGCATTGGGTCACCATGCTGACGACATCATCAACACTTTCCTTCTCAACCTTTTCTACGTTGGACAGCTGAAGGCGATGCCGCCGATACTCAGGTCTGACGACGGCCGGAATACCGTGATCCGCCCGCTTTCGTACATCCCTGAAAAGGACATTGCAAGATATGCCGAGCAGCGGGAGTTTCCTATCATTCCCTGCAACCTGTGCGGTTCCCAGCCAAACCTCAAACGCGCACGCATGAAACAGATTGTCGAAGAACTGTCCAAAGAGATCCCTTTCCTAAGGAGCTCGATGTTAACCGCTTTGTCGAATGTCACGGGTTCTCATCTATTGGATACTGACCTGTATGACTTCGAGAATTTCGCGCCCGCGATAAAGCGCATCCCTCCCGGTCACGGAAGCGTGGAGCGGGAACTGGACGCGGTCTTCGATCACAGCGAGCCGTCGGAATTCAGCCTGATGGCGAAACTTGGGGCAGAGAGCCCTTCCTGAGATATAGAAAAAGCCCGTGCGAGAGCGCGGGCTTTTTTCGACTATCGGATCCCACCCATGAATGGGCGGGCTAAACCAATCCTAAACTGAATCCCACCCATAAATGGTTGGGCTAAACAGCTCACACTCTAAGGTTTTCTGAACATACTGTCGTTGATCTTCACGTTGTGCTTGATGCTTTTTACAATCGTGATCAGATCCCCCATGTTCGGATTCGTGTTGATGACCTTGAAGGGAATCATCACTCCATCGACCTTGCGGTAATCGCTGTAGGTTTCCACTACCGGAGTTCTCTGCGAGGTGGTGCTTGATACGACCACGAATCTCCGTCTCAAAGGCAGAAATGTTTTTGTCGAAACCCAGACGGTGAAAGGAGTCGCGTCAATCGGCTCGATAGTCATCCGGTAGGCTTCTTCGCCTTCTACTTTGTCCACCTTTTCAACCGTCGATTTCTTGATCTTTGAATCGAAGTCGAGATAGCCGTAGAAGTCCGCCGCGAATGTGGCGTCTTTTAGGCGCTGTCCGGTGTACACCTCATCCGGGCCAAAGCTGTAAGTCTCCCCGCCTTGCTTCCCGTCAAAGTATTCATGAATCTTTCCGATCTTCTTATTCAGGCCGTAAAGCTCGATCGTAGAAGCGGTCATGTTCGGTGCTTTCGAGTACGCGGTCCCTTTGGCAGTGACTCCCTGGTGAATGAAGTTCATTTCAAGTTCAGCCTTACGGGAGGTGAGCTTGCGCCAGTTTTCGATTCCCCCGAGCGCCTCGACCATCTTCGAACCGACCTCCGCGGCGTCCATCAGCGATTCGGAGGCCGCTTCCGCCGCTCCTACGTAGTTGAACTGAAACTCTCCCTCGGGCTGAACAAGGACCATGCCCGAGATCTTTCCATCATCGTCGCGCTTTGCTCGCAGGCTGTACGTGGGCGGGAGGCTCGGAGAGCGAAATTCGTCACCTTCCTTTTTGACAAGCGGGTAAGGCGGCTGGTCGCCGACCACCAGCGAGGTCTTTCCGGCGACCTCCTTGATCTCAATGATGTTTCCTTTGGCCAATTCACTTTCATACTTTCCGATCAGCTCCTTAACGGCATCGTCATCCGACACCGGAGCACCTTTCGCTTCAGATCCTTCCTTCGGAAGAGTGAAATTTCCCTGGGGCTGTTGAAGAAGGGCTTCGCCGTCACTGAATGAAATGAAGAAGCCGTCTGGGGCGTTCGAAAGCTTGTATTTTCTGCCCTCGACATTTTCGAGAACGTACGTAGGCTGCCCGGGGACCTTCATCACAAGGTTTCCTTCCTCGACCGCGACAACCACGTCGAATCCCGCCTGCGGGAACTTATATGTGCCGGCTTCCTTCTTTGCCGCATCCGACAAAGTCTTCGAGCCGTTGGACAGATCTTCAAGCATGCCGGACCAGATCGTCTCGATCAGTTCACCTCCGAGCGATGAAGCGGTGACGTTTGTAAGCATCACGAAACCAAGGTTCTCTTCAGGCATTAGAGCTACCATCGAATTGAAACCGTCGATGTTGCCGCCGTGTTGAACCATCTTCCTTCCTTTCCATTCCTGGACGAACCATCCGAATCCGTACGAGATCTTTCCATCAGGCGAGATCTTCATCTGCGGTTTCAGCCATTCATCAAATGAGGACTTGGACAGGAGGCGCTTCCCTCCCGCCTGACCGCCCGCGATTATGAACTCAAGCCACTTGGCCATATCGTCGGAAGACGAGTTTATCGAGCCGGCCGGCGCTACCTGTTCGATCTCGCGGGTCGGCAGTTTCCTTGTTTCCTTTGTGTCGAAGTTGTAGGAATAGCCGAATGAATGGTCCTTCGTCTTCTCGAACTCCGATACCGACATCGTCGTGTTGTTCATACCCAACGGCGAAAGGATCCTCGCGGGTACAAACTGCTTCCAGGGCATCCCGCTCACCTTTGAGACAATCTCCCCTGCCGCGGCGAACATTATGTTCTGGTATTGAAATTTCTCGCGCAGTTCCGCTGTCGGTTTCGCGATACCCGCGACCTTGATCAGCTCTTCCCGGTTCAATTTCCCGGTGATCATAGCGAGATCGGTCCTGTTGAGTCCGGAAGAATGGGAAAGCAGGTCGCGAATCTGAATGGCGGCGTCCGTTTTCGGGTTGTTGATCTTAAAGTAAGGAAGGTATTTCTTTGGTGAATCGTCGATCGAAAGCTTTTCGTCGTCCTGCAAGAGCAACACGGAAAGACCCGTGAAGGCCTTTGTAGCAGAACCGATCGCAAACTGCGTCGAAGAGGTAACGGGAACCTTGTTCTCGAAGTCCTTGTAGCCGAATCCTTTCGAGAATACGACCTTGCCGTCCTTGACGATCGCCAACGCCATTCCCGGAATGCCAAGTTCCTTTCGTCGCGTTTCGACCTTCTGCTCGATCAGATCGAGGCGTTTGGAAAGGTCCGCGTCCTGGGCCTTCTGAGCGGCGACGCCCGGTACAAGCCCGGACGTCAGCAATGAAAAAATTACGAGC
>JAHEEZ010000006.1 GCA_024640445.1 Acidobacteriota bacterium
CGAAGTTTACATCCCGAGGGACTTCATCCTTCACGCGGCGTTGCTGGGTCAGGCTTTCGCCCATTGCCCAAAATTCCCGACTGCTGCCTCCCGTAGGAGTCTGACCCGTTATTCAGTGTCAGTGTGACCGACCGCCCTCTCAGGCCGGCTACAGATCGTTGCCTTGGTAAGCCATTACCTTACCAACTAGCTAATCTGCCGCAAGCTTCTCTTCAGGCGCATAAATGCTTTAACAACTGTCTCCCTAAGGAGCCGCTGCATTATGCGGTATTAGCTCAAGTTTCCTTGAGTTATTCCCCACCCGAAGGTAAATTACTTACGTGTTACTCACCCGTGCGCCACTTTATACACTCTCCGAAGAGAGCTTTAATCGTTCGACTTGCATGTCTGAGGCACGCCGCCAGCGTTGATTCTGAGCCAGGATCAAACTCTCGTTAAAAAGTTATCTTCTGGTTTGTCCGACTTAACGGACTGTTTGTCCGATTGAACGGACTTTTTGTTCTAATGAATTAACATTGGACTCGCATTACCTAGTTTTCAAACACCAATTTTTCAATCAAAATCGCCCCAAAACTTCTGCGAGGCGAAAGTACTGATTATAGACTTAGTCAAGGACTTGTCAAGTGCCCGTGACGACTTTCTTAAAACTTTCTCGTCAAGAGCAATTTCAGATAATGTATGTTGGCCGAGTTTTTGTCAAGCGGACCTGAGGACTTATTCCACATCAGCGCCCTCTTTCGCTTTGAGGAGGAGGTCGACCACCTCCCTTACCGCTCCGAAGCCCCCATTTTTGCTTGTTACGAGCGCAGCGACATCCAACAGTTCCGCGACAGAATTATTTACTGCAACCGGGAATCCAACCCGTCTCATTGGCCCCAAATCAGCAAGATCGTCGCCAACGTAGGCGATCTGAGAAGCGCTCAACCCCGTCTTCCCGATCAGATCATCCAAAGCTGCTGCCTTATCCTTCACGCTTTCGAGGAAGAATTCGATCCCCAACTCCTCTGCCCGCGCTCTCGCGATCGGCGATGTGCGACCGGTTATGATCCCGGTTCGAAACCCGGCGTGCTGCCAACTGACGATCCCCTGCCCGTCGTGGACATGAAAGGACTTCATCGCCTCGCCCTCTGAACTGAAGTAAAGCCGCCCGTCGGTCAGTACGCCGTCGCAGTCAAGAACAAGGAGTTCCACTCTTCTGGCGGCTGCAATGATGTCCGGTCCTAACTGTTCCATATTCATTGTCTGCCTATCCAACTTCGAACACTTCAACGCCGCTTAGCTTCAACCCGCCGGCGGTCCTGGAAAGCCTGAAAACTGCGATCCCGTTCTCCGGCTCCTTATTAATGAGCCTCAGGTTGACGTTTGCCGCAACCAGTATGTCCACTCCATCGATCTCCTGCGCGAATACGGTGCTCGTTGTCCACTCCTGAGCCTGACCGGCTACATTAACCGCGAATCGCGCAACCTCGCCGCCCGCGATTATCGCCTGAACTTCCGCTTTACTGTTCGAAACGGCCGCACGATCGAAATTGGTGAAGAATGAGTTTATGGACGCATCCGGCTGGGGCAACGATCCAAGGGCGATCAGACCTCTCACCGCCCCCAAAGTCGTGCCGTACTCGGCATCCGCCGCTATCGCCTTCCTGAAGTGGTCTGCCGCCTCCGCTGTCTGATTGGTCTTTGCAGAGATCTCGCCCAGCCCGAGTTCCGTCCAGGCGAGACTTTGTGGACTCGGCAACTTGGAGGTAAGCACCTGCTCGTACTGCCTCTGAGATTCAGTGACCTTCCCTTGAGCCAATAGCGAGCGTGCCAGAAGGACTCTTGCGTCGTGGTATTCGGGATACTGCTCAAGCACCTGAACCGCATTCTTCGACGCTTCCGGATACTTCTGCCGGTCAAACTCTTTCTTTATATATAGAATCGCGTCGGTCTCATCTATCACTCTCGGAGCAACGTCATCCGAATAGTCTAGCTGCGGATAGCTCTTCTTCTCATCCACCTCGACCCGGACGACCTTCTCCGGTGTATCGAACACAGCTTCGGCGAAGCTCTTCGCAACGATCGTCACGTTTTTCCTGAGTACTTTTCCTGACGCCGTGGTGGCCGCCACTACGACGATGGCATCAATGTCACCCACATTTCGCAGCGCGGCCTTGGTCTGACCGTTCGCCTGCTGCGGAAGGCCGACCATCAAGTTCATTTGCGTGATCTGATCGATCGCATAATCGAGGTAAGGCTTCGCCGTCGAAAATGACGCTCTGACCTCTGCAAGGTCAAGGACGCCATCATCCGCCCGCGCCCGCAAAACTTCGTAGAAGTTTGAGCCGAAAGTTTCTGCCAGATGACCCCACACCAGAGAACCCTTGTTCGCGGTCGCTACATAATAGTAACCGTCAACGGGCGACACGATGTTCAAAGGAGCGTCCCGGCGGGCTATCGTCGCATAGCTGGTCCTCTGCTGAAGTCGTTCCACGGCCGCAACGCCTTCTCCGTACTCTTGTTCTATGAATTCATTGCCGAGATACCTTGAAAGACCTTCCCGGATCACGCCGTATCCGTCGCCTTCAACCTTAATGACATTTCCCAGATAGGATTTCGCAACGCCTTCGATGATCATTGCCGCCGCCTGCGAGTCCAGTTTATCCCTAACCAGCACGCTGTCATCGATAAGTATCGTGCCCGAATCCGAAAATCCAGCTCCTCGTTTCACACACAGGATCCGAATCGGCGCGTCTAGGGTCCTTCCCAGTTTTCCGCCGATAAACGCATTCGCCTTCGATGCAAGCGTGGCGATCTCAGAGAGCCTTGCCTGCGGAGCAGCGCCGCCCGCCCTCTTAATGAAGGCGATCTCGACGCCATTCAGAATTGTCGATTCATATTCTCCGGCGACAAAGAAAGGCTGGCCGAAAACCTTCAGATCGAAGACGCCGCCGTTCGCAGTTCCGGAACTAAAGACCTTAATACCCGCCGGCACCGTCACCGCGAGCTTTATCGGTGCAAAATCTGCACCCCCGGTGTAGAACCAGCTGGTCGGAGTCGGATACCAAAACGAGGTTGGAAGGAACTGCGTTCCGATCGGAGAAAGCGATGCGAGACCGCTGTTCTCTTTAACACTTAGTTTGTATCTGACAGTCACCGTCACCGACTGGCCGCTTGCGACCGCCGGTATCCGACTGACGATCCGCTGGATCGAACGGCTTCCGCCCGTGCTTTCCTGTTCTTTAGCGAAATCCGCCGCGGTTCCGTTCGCAGTGACCGAAGATACTTCCGCATCTTCGCTGATCCGCATTGTCAGGCGCGAGTAAGTGGACCGGCTTACATTCTTCAATGAAAGGACCGCGGTGACGTCGATCGAACGGCTGGACGAAACATCTGATGGTACCGCCGCGCTGATGTCATATTTCGTGACCTCCCAGGTAAGCGCGATCTTTCCCTGACCCGAAACAATGGCCGAAGTGGCGAAAAGAATTGCGGTGGCAAATACTAATGCTGATCTGAATATCATTATTATAAGGTTCTTCCCGAAAATGGATCAGGTGAGGCCGCTGGACCCGAAAGGGCTCCGGATTCGGCCGCGAACGGTAAAACTTAGTAAGCCCTTGAAATTAAGGCAGTAGGATGGTCGATACGGCGAAAGCTTTGCTCGACCGCAAGATCAGCTTCCAGGCCCTGCGGCAAATCTCTCCGGATCTCGGCATTCCTCTCCAACTAATTCGTGAATCTGTTTCAGTTTCCGTAGGAGCGGCTCCAGTCGCTCCAGCGGCAGTTGGTTCGGCCCGTCACTGGGGGCGTTCGCCGGATCATCGTGCACTTCCATAAATACAGCGTCGATTCCGCATGCGACCGCCGCCCTCGCGAAGTTCTCGATATACTCCGATTGACCGCCCGTGGATTTGCCCAGCCCTCCGGGAAGCTGAAGGGAATGAGTCGCGTCGAAAACCACCGGCACGCCGAAGCCCCTCATCACAGGGAACGACCGAAAGTCCACAACCAGATTGTTGTAACCGAAACTTGCACCGCGTTCAGTCAGAAGGATCTTCTCATTTCCCGCTGAGCGTATCTTCTCAACAATGTTACCGGCGTCCCACGGCGAAAGGAACTGTCCTTTCTTTACGTTTACGGCGCAATTGGTCCTCGCCGCCGCGACCAGCAGATCCGTCTGCCTGCATAGAAAAGCGGGTATCTGAAGTATGTCGGCAACCTCCGCCGCCTCTGCCGCCTGTGCAGGTTCGTGGATGTCCGTGACAACCGGAATCCCAAACCCGTCTTTGACGGCCTGGAGGATCTCGAGTCCGAACTCCATTCCCCCGCCCCGGAAACTCTCGATCGAGCTGCGGTTCGCTTTATCGAACGAAGACTTATACACCAGACCCAGCCCAACGCGCTCGGCGACTCCCGAGATCGCTCCCGCCATTTTCATTGCGTGATCGCGAGATTCAATTACGCACGGCCCGGCGATTATCGTGAGGCCTCCGCCTCCAAACTCGATGCCGCCCACCTTGAAATTCCTTGTTTCTACCATTGTTTTTGAAAGCTACTACAAGTGGTTGACCAGTGCAAGATTCGGGGGCAAACCGTTGAGGGTCCGGATGGTGGAGACCATCTATTGCAGGAATACCGTAGGCCCGAGAGGACTAGTTGTTCGGCACAGGAATCCAGTTTCACTGATACTGTCCCGGGTCTCATGTCACACCTTCTCGAGATCACAAGGATCCACATTTAGATGCCAAACGAAGTATGCGGAAGAAAAAGACCAAAGGGATCTTGGCCGCCGCTGAAGCGGCCAGAGATTAGTTTGGCGTCTTTCCCATGGATTTCGCATTCTAATCGGTTCCCGCCTCACCTATCCAAGGCTCTTGGCTATCAACTGATTCGCACGAAAAACCCCGCCTGGGAGCGGGGCTTTCCATTATCAGATTCAGGCGAGCGCCTATTCTTCAGTGGCTGCCGCGGCCTGCACTTCTGACGTTTCGCGCGCCGAGATGACCTCTTCGGCAACGTCGAGTTTAAGGTTCTCGCTGTTGATCCTGTTCCGCCATGCCGCGCGGACGAACGAATCAAACAAAGGGTGCGCCTTCAACGGTTTTGATTTGTATTCGGGATGGAACTGACACGCGACGAAGAACGGATGGACGTCCTTTGGCAATTCGATCATCTCGACGAATTTCCTGTTTGGGGAAATTCCGCTGAAAACCAGTCCGCCTTCCTCGAGCCTCTCCCTGTATCCAGGATTGAACTCATAACGGTGTCGGTGCCTCTCGGAGATTTTGGCTTCCCCGCCGTATATCTCGCGCGCAAGCGAATCCTCTTTCAATTCGCATTCCCAGGCTCCGAGCCGCATAGTGCCGCCAAGCTCTTCCACATCCACCAGGTCGCGCAACTTGAATATGACGGGGTCCGGTGTTTCCTCATTGAATTCCGTGGAATCTGCGTCCTTGATCCCGCATACGTTCCGCGCGAACTCAATGCATGCTGTCTGCATTCCCAGGCATATTCCGAAATACGGTGTTCGCGATTTCCTTGCGTACTTTATCGCCCGGATCATTCCCGCCACGCCGCGCTTGCCGAAACCGCCCGGGACGAGTATCGCGTCAAAATCCTGAAGATCAGCTTCCCATCCTTCCCTGACCAGATTTTCAGACTCGAACCATTCAACTTTCACCCTCAGGTTATTGGCTACGCCCGCGTGGGTCAGCGCCTCACGAAGCGACTTGTACGAATCTTCCAGCTCAACGTACTTTCCGATGATACCGATCTTGACGCTTCCTTCAGATGGCTCCTTAATCGTCGAAACAAGTTCCCGCCAGTTCTTTAGTTCCGCGGTCGGAAACCTTTCCTCCATGTCCATCTGTTTCACGATCAGTGAATCAAGTTCCTGTTCGTGAAGCGCCAGCGGCACTTCGTAGATCGTGCCGACATCAAGCGCGGATATTACCGCGCTTTCGTCCACGTTACAGAACAATGCGATCTTTTTCCGGAGCTCAAGCGGAAGAGGGCGGTCCGAACGGCAAAGCAGTACGTCCGGCGCGATGCCGATCTCGCGAAGTTCGCGAACGCTGTGCTGGGTCGGTTTGGTTTTAAGCTCGCCGGCGGCGGCGATGTAGGGCACGAGCGTCAGGTGGACGAAAATGACGTTGTTGCGCCCCTCCTCGTCTCCCATCTGGCGGATCGCCTCCATGAACGGCAGCGATTCAATGTCGCCAACGGTCCCGCCGATCTCGCAGATCAGAACATCCGGCTGTTCCTTGTCCGCAAGCGCCCGGATCGCCATTTTGATCTCGTCGGTAATGTGGGGAATGACTTGTATAGTCTTGCCAAGATAATCACCCCGCCTTTCTTTCTCGATGACGGACAGGTAGATCCGGCCGCTGGTCCAGTTGTTCGCCTGAGACATGCTGGCATTCGTGAACCGCTCATAATGACCGAGGTCCAGATCCGTCTCGGCTCCGTCATCCGTCACGAAGACCTCTCCGTGCTGAAAAGGCGACATCGTTCCGGGGTCGACGTTGATGTAAGGGTCAAGCTTCATCAGCGTAACGTTCGCGCCGCGGGATTCCATAAGACAGCCTATGCTCGCCGCGGCGAGACCCTTTCCGAGGCTGGATACGACTCCGCCGGTAACGAATATGTATTTGGTTTGTTTATCAGTCATGTTTCCTCTAAAGATCTTCAGCTAATCGGATTCGACACGCCCTAACTCGTCCCCGGACGCATCCTTGTCGTCATTCAGTTTTCCCGCAACACTCTTTTTCTGGTACCTGCCCTGTTTCGACTCGGCTATCTCTATCTTGGCTCGCTGTTCGGAAGGATCCAGAATCCCCTGAAGCGCGGCGACCCCCGCACCAAGCAATGAAGCACTCTCATCCGCGCCTCTTTCAAACTCCTCTTCCGAACGCGTTCTCCTGCGGCTGAGCATCTTCAAGCCAAGAAAAGCTCCCGCTGCAAGACATAGAAGAAACACCAGGCCGATCCAGTCATTCATACCGCCGGCGACCCCGCGCCCAGTCGTTCGAAACGGGACCGAAGGCGGGCAAGGTCAGCTTCCGTATCAATTCCGAGAGAATGCTCAGCAACCTCTACAACACGGATCTTTAAGCCGTTCTCAAGCGCGCGAAGCTGCTCCAGCATTTCTATTCCTTCAGTCCGGGACCGCGAGAGCGCGGTAAATCTCATAAGCGCGGCCTTTCGAAAAACATAGAGGCCCGTGTGCTTTTGAAATTTTGCCAAAAGTGAAGGTTCCTGGATAAGCGCGGACTCGAGACTTCCGTTTTTCCTCACCGCTTCACGCGGAAAAGGGACGGGGGACCTGGAGAAGTACATCGCATAACCGCGAGAATCAGTTACTACCTTTACCGAGTCCGGACTCAATACGTCCTCTGCTTCTGAAACGGGCTCGGACGTGGTGGACATATCCGCTTCAGGGTCCGAGACAAGCGCTTCAACTGCTTTGTCGATGACATCCGGGGAGATCAAGGGCTCGTCACCCTGGACGTTAACGATTATCTGATCGCCCGCAAGTCCCGCAGCCACTTCCGCGATCCTGTCGCTTCCCGATTCATGGTCTACGGAGGTCATTGCCGCCTCACCGCCAGCTTCTGTGACCGCGTAAAAGAGCCTTTCATCATCAACCGCTACGATTACACGGGACAATGTTGAAGCGCGCCGGACCTGTTCAAGAGTATGCACGATCAGCGGTTTTCCATTGATTTCAAGCAACAGTTTTCCCGGCAGCCTTGCGGACGAAAACCGGGCCGGAATGATCGCTGTCACGTTTTTTATGGTATTTTTCCCGTGTGTCTCCACGGGCTTTTAGCCTATCTCGTTTTGAAACATAATTCAACACGCTCCGTAAGTATTTCCGTCCCACGGACACTTCCGATATTCGATCAACCTTCAGGTACAACCGTTTGAACGAACCTATGAACGAAATCACCGGTGCGGAAAGCACAGAGGAATCGGTTCCAGAGACTGTTCACCATTATTCGCCTAACGATCCGCCATGGAATTCTATCGTGGCATTTCTTTTCTGGATCTTCAGCGTCTTGATGATCACCATCGTGCCGGTGCTTTTCCTGCTCCCATACCTCGGACCGGAGGGTTTCCGGAAACCGGATTCGAAGGCGTTCGAAAACTCGCTATACAGTGATCCGACCGCGGTTCTTGTCGCCCTGGGAGGTACGTTCGGCGCGCATGTGATCACTTTGATCGCCGCCTGGTTCGTCGTGACCCGTTTGAACAAGTATTCATTCCGCGAAATGCTCGGATGGAAGTGGGGAGGATTCAAGATATGGCACGGAGTTTTGATCTTCGCTGCGGTATACGGAGTCGCTATCGGATTGAACCAGCTAATCGGAAGCCAGGACAACGATATGCTGAAGATCCTTCGAAGCTCGAGGGGTGCGGTGATCGCAGTCGCTATAATCGCGACCCTGTCTGCGCCTCTGGTCGAAGAGATCGTTTACAGAGGAATTCTTTACTCTGCCTTCCAAAGAACGTTTAATGTTCCGATCGCCGTTTCAGCAGTGACCCTGATCTTCGCATTGGTTCACGTAGCGCAGTATTATCCCGACTACGGGACTATTCTTGCCATACTTCTCCTAAGCCTGATACTCACGATGATCCGAGCCAAAACCGACAACCTTCTCCCGTGTATCCTCTTCCACTTTGTGTTCAATGGCTTTCAGTCAGTGCTCTTGATACTTCAGCCTTATCTTCCGGACGCTGTCGATCCTGCAAAAGCCCAGTCTTTCTTCTTTAGATAGAGACACAAAAAAGGCGGCCTCTCGGCCGCCTTCATCAAATCTGACCAGGAATTCCGTTAGTTGTCTTTTCCTTTCGTACGGGTCGTCGAGCTCTTTGTAGTCTGCTGCGAACTCGTCGACTTGGTCGACCCAGATCCTGAAGATCTGGACCCGGTATCAAAAGTGGGACGTATACCCGGTGTTCCGACTATCACCGGCCAATCCCTTTTGACTTCGCGGTTCTGCTCCATCCTTTGGAAAGGCGGCGTCCTGTTTCGGTTTGCGCGCTCGATATTGGCCTGGGGAATCTGAGGACTCGTCGTCCCGGTGGATCCGCCTCCGGTAGACTTTCCTCCGCCGCCGACAATACCCCTGTATGGCCGGTAATAGAAGTAAGCGGGATCGTAACAGATCTGCGTACTTGTCCTGAGGCCGTATCCGTAGGGTGATCTCCAACCATATCCAAACGGGAGGAAACTGTAAACGCTGTACCTTCTGCTGTAAACCCAAAGACCCATCGAGCTGTAGCAATCCCAGGCGTCCGCCCTGAATCCGCGAAGCAGCGAATCCGATAGTACCCTTCGCTGAAGCTTTTTGTTCGCCTTTGCGATCAACTCAGCGCGGTCCTTACTCCACGATTCGAACTCGTCCTTATTTCCGCGGTCGAATTTCGCAACCTCAACATCGCTTCCGTCGAACGTTGCGTAGCGACCCTTCTTCAGAGCCTCATCGTTATCAGCGGACGTCTCGGCTCGGCCATTCCATACTTCAAGTCTGGCAACGCCGTTCTCGTCCACATCTACTCGGTATACTCCGGTCTTCACCAAATAAAGTTCGGTCTTGGGGGTGTTTACTGTGACCTTGAAATCATCGCTTGCAAAAACCTCAAAAATAGCGCTTCCCCTGAGCACCTTCAGTCTCAGGTCGTCCAGCGTCGTAGTCGCGAGTTCCACCTTTGAATTGCGGTCAAGTCGCGCGTACGAACCCGGATTCAGCAAGATCTCGACCCTTCCAGCGCCCGAGGTCTCCACCACATCCCCGGAATCAAGCTCATCCCCCTTTACAACCAGCCCGCTTCTACCGTCCGCTCTTCTAACACTCGCAGATCCTTCGACGAAGTTAATCCCTCCGGCCTTCGCTGAGATTACATATACATCCCCGGCGGCTGAAGACAACGTCTTGCTGTCCTGAGCGAAAGCCGGAACGATCAGCGCGAGTGCCAAACTAATGATTCCCAAGAAAGGGACCGTTCTTTGTCTCATAGAATTCTCCTCTTAAATTTTACTTTTGCGGGGAAAGCGATACCAAAAATATAGTTGAACGGATTCTATAATCAAACAAGGGTTCTGGGCAAACTTAATTTCTTTCAAGGCGCGCTGCCTGGAGAGACGTTCATACCTGTTTCATATCGTTCCATTCGTTTGCTTAGTACACATCTGACCAACAATAGTTGCCATCGGGAAATCAAGGAACAACCTTTGAAGGTGCGTGTCAATCATAGGTTTGCGCCAGGCGGGGGTCATTTCCTCACGCGCCGCGGCCCAACATAATGGCAACATATAATGATCCAGTACAATGTTTCGCACCACTCGAAGTGATAGAGCGGCTGCTCGAAATAAGAAAGGAACTTGGTTTCTCACAGACCGTTTACCTCCCAAGCTCAATCGAACTCGCCGACTCGCTGGATGCATATGGCTTCACGGGCTATGCTTTCAACCACGATTCGTCCGAGTTGAATTTTGGAGACTACCGAACGCCTCTGGTGCCGGGTGGGGAATACGACATCGGCTCAGCGACTGCTCACTGAGCAACAACTTCCAACAACTGAGGAACGCGGAAGGTCGGTCAAGCGCCGGCCCGCCGCGTTTTCTCATTTCGCCTTGATAATGAACAGAGTGCCGTCGTCGTCCAGGAAATCAGTCTTCGTGAATTCTGTAAGCCCCTCCCTCACAAAATTGATCATTTCGCGTGCAGGCAGATCGGCGCTTGCAAGGATACTCTGGGCAAACCGCTCTTTTCCGTACTGCTCGCCCGCCTCATTCTCGGTTTCGATGATTCCATCGGTGTACAGTACCAGGACGTCTCCCTGCTCGAGCCTGATGAAATGCTGGTGGTAACGAGTATCCCGGAACATACCTAGTGGCAGGTCGCCATACTCGACATAGCGGTATTCTCCGTTCCCCTTTGTGAGAAGGGGTGGATTATGACCTGCGTTGGAGTATACAAAAGTCCTGTTCGTGGAATCGAGAATCCCATATATCGCGGTGATGAACTGGTGATCCTCCACCGAATCCCACAAGAGATTTCCGACTTTTAAGAAAGCTACTTGCGGGGCGTATCCGATCTGAACTCCGGCACGCAGTGACGCCCTCAGGAAGGCCATCAGGAGTGCGGCGGGGATCCCCTTTCCAACAGCGTCTGCGACGATGATAGCTACCTGATCATCGAAGATCCTGACCCAATCGTAATAATCCCCGGAAACCTCTTCTGTCGGAAAAATGTAGGCACTGATGTCAAAATCGGGAAAATCGGGATCCTTATCCGGAAGCAGCTCCAACTGGACCTCGCGGGCGATCTCGAGCTGCGCCTGGAGGCGCTTCTTTTCAACCAGCTGCTCATGAAGCCGGACCTTTTCGATGATTATCGCCACCTGCGATGAAAGCAGTTGGAGGATCGCCAAATCGTCCTCCTCGTAAGCATTCAAGTGGTCACTCTCCAGATCGAATACGCCGATGACCCTGTCATTCGAAACTATAGGCGCGACCATCTCCGACTTGGTACGCTTTCGCGCAGGAAAATATCGCTTGTCCGCGCTCACATCAGCGGAAATGAGCGGCTCGCCGGTTTGCGCGACGTGGCCTATGAAGCCTTCTCCGAGTTTCAAACGCGGCTCGACCAGATCAAAGCTGATGCGATACCCGCGAATCACCTTGGACTTGAATATGTACTGTTCTTCGCCTTCTCCACTAACCGCCTCCAGAAGATAAATTCCGGCGGCGTCGAATCGCACCAGTGACCCAAGAGTATCCATCACCAGTTTCAAGACTTCTTCAAGATCCAGCGACTGGGAGATGGTCTTGGTAATGTCGAGCAGCATACGAAGCTTGTCGACCACCGAAAGCTTGGGGTCCGGCGAAGAACTTGTGTGGATCCTTTCTACGATCTGCTGCTCTTTTTTCATAATCCTAACGAGCCGAACTTGTCAGTTTCTTTCCGTCGCCCTGGATGGAAAGATAGTCCGGCCAGAGCCTTGATACCTTGATCCTGTATTCTACGAGAAGATGGCTGACCTCAAAGTGCCGGGCGATCTGCCTTGAGGTCATCTTTTCCGATACGAACCGCGTAAGAGCGGCATAAGGAACCAAGGCCGCGGCGCCCACCGAATATGCCTGTTCTTCTATCTGATGATCGTAGTCCCGGGCCTTTACTTCCCCATTGTCGCCCTTTTCCCTGAATGCAAGCCTGCTGGGTTTGTGACCGAAGAAGACGTGACATACTTCCTCCATCAGTGTGGCATTCTGCCGATTTCTTCCATGCGTCGGGTTCAGGATGATGAGCCTCCTTCCATCGGGAAGCGCTTGCGAACACGCACCGCCTGACCAGCTGTTCTTTCCTGCTCCCAGGAGCTGCCCAAGGGATTCTTGCGAAAGCAACTGACGAACGGCATCGAAATCGGCTACCAGGAGATTTGCGTATCTCGCAAGCTCGAAAGGATCGAGCTTCTGCTCCGGATGCCTGAGCCCTGCGAATTCACGGAGACACGTCGCATACATTTCAAATATGCGACCCTTCTTTGTAGGGGGCAGTTTGGGGTCGGTCACTTGAACGGCAAAAAGATCGCCGGGTGAAAAGGTCCCGGAACCGGTTGTAAAACTTTCCGGCTCAGACTTCCTTGTATTCGGAATCCACGTCCTCAGAAGACAGAGCAACCCTGTAATTCTTTGATTGCTTCTGCTTCGTGATCAGCAGATCCTCCTTTGTCTTGAGCAGGTCAGCGCGGTTATAGACGGAGAGCTCAAAATTGTAGCCGTGGGTGATGGCGTCCTTGGGACATGCTTCGACGCAAAATCCGCAGAAAATGCATCTGCCGTAGTCGATATTGTAGACCTTGGCGTATCGCTCGTCCCTCCCCACCCTTTCGTCATACGGCCTGGGGTCGTCCACTGCTTCGATATAAATGCAGTCCGAAGGGCATGCGGCCGCGCACAGATAACAGGCGACGCATTTTTCTTTTCCGTTCTCATCGACGTGAAGCAAGTGCTGGCCCCTGTACCTGGGCTGGACCGTAACCGGCTCGTCCGGATACTGAACGGTCCATTTCTCTTTCGGGATCTGGGAAATCGTGGTCTTCATTCCAAGAACCACGGCCTTTGCTGACTGCAGAACGTCTGTGATGATTGACATAGGTCCCCTCGGTCGGTGAATTAAACAGGATTATATCGTAACAAGCCCGCCCCTATGCAAACAGGAGCGGGCTAAAAATGCATTTACGGAGAATTCAACCTAGAAATTTGAAAGTAGTTGGGCAAAAACTCCGAAAAAGAGCTGGATGACCACGATGGCGATAAACAGTAAAGTCCCTACCACCCCAAGGATCATTCCGATCAGAGCCATCGTACCGCCTCCGTAATTCTCAGGATCTGAATTCGCCTTGCCCCGGGCCATGTAGCCGGTAATGATCGCGCCGGGTCCGGTAAGGATCGACACGCAACAAAGCATGCTGAGAATTCCAAGACCAAGCGACACATAACCCATCGTCTGGTTCGGGGAGGCAGATGAAAGCTCCGAGCTTGCGGACTGAATCTCTTCTCCCATCGAGATCACCGGTAAAGCCGGCTCAACATCGCCGATCTCAACTTCCGGCTCTTCAACGTCAGAAAAATCAGACGGGAGAGAACCGGAGTCGACAGGTGCGGAGGCCAGTACCGGTTCCGGCGATACCTCTGGTTCCGGTTCAACAGAACTCTCCGGAGATTCGAAAGGAGGGGTACTCGGAGGCGCAAAGCCCGGAGGCATCGATTCGTCGAACGGAGAAGGGATCGGAGCGGAAGGCCTCTCTTCCACGGGCGGCGGAGTAAACGCCGGTGCTTCAGGAACCGGCGCAGGCTCTTCAGCCGTGGTAGTCGGCTCAGCAAACGATGACTCATCGGGAGCCTCGAGTGGCTCGGCCTGAACAGGCGCCTCCTCTTCTTCAGGGATCTCGATCTCAATATTTCCAGCAGTCTGACCGCTCACAACCATAGTCGCCATCGGGTCGACTGGCGTGGCCGGCACTTCAAGAACGTCTTCTTCTTTCGGTTCCGGCATCTTGCTGCCCGCAACCATGGTCGCGTAAGGATCCACTTCCGGTTCGGGTTCAGGTTCCGGCTTCTTTTCTTCAGGAGGAATTGGAAGATCCGCCTTGCTCGCGACGGTCGTCTTGTATGGATCCGCTTCCGGAATATCCTCAGCGACCGCAACCAAAGGCGTACCGTCCACCTGACAGAACTTTAATGAATCATCGTATGTCTTCTGGCAATTCGGGCATTTTTTCATTGTCGTGTTCTTCCTGAAGAAAATAATGAAAGGCAGACAACGGGCGTGGCCCGCTATCTGCAAAGTTTATAGCCTGTCGATTAGACTAATTCAAGTTTACTGAAGAAATAAGCGATCTCGATCGCCGCGTTCTCGTCCGAATCCGATCCGTGGACGGCATTTTCACCGATCGATGATGCGAATTCCTTCCGCAAAGTGCCCTCATCGGCTTCCGCGGGGTTTGTCGCGCCCATCAGCTTTCGCCATTCCGGAACAGCATTCTCTTTCTCCAAAGCAAGAACGACACAGGGACCGCTGGACATGAACTCTGTCAACTCGTCGTAGAAAGGTTTTCCGCGATGGACCTCATAAAATCCTTCCGCTTGCTTGCGGGTCTGGTGGATGAGTTTCATTCCACGGATCTTGAACCCGTTGTTGAGGATCCTCTGAATGATGCTTCCCTGGACGCCTTTCTTAACAGCATCCGGTTTGATAATTCCAAATGTTAAGTTGCTCATTTTATATATGATCCCGGCCCGGTCCGGCCGGCAGTTTTCCTCTTTTATTTATTAAATCTCGCGAAGATCTTTATCCGAAAGCAGGCCCTCGATCTCTTCGCTGATTCGAGTCGGCCTCATGTTTACTTTGTCGAAAAGGCACCAGACTGTTCTCGACTCCGCGAGTACATCTCCGCCTCTTCTTATTTCCGTATGACGGTCCCACATGATCCTTGTACGATCTCCGACCCAGGTGTGTACCGTGATCTCGTCACCTTCAAAAGCCTGGCGTTTGTAGTCGATCTCGTGCCTTGTAACCACCCAACTGTACTTTTCCCGGATCTCGCCACTCGCAACTTCAAGCCAGTGCGCTATCGCGACGTCCTGAACCCAACGAAGGTATGTGACATTGTTGACGTGTCCCTGGGAGTCAATGTCAGATCCCTCTACCGTCAATGTATGCGAAAACTCTCTCAAATCAGCTTTGCTCGGCGGCGATTGAAATCCAACATCTGGCGCTTATACGCCCCGGATGGGCGCAACTGAGTATTCAAAAAACAACAATCCCATCTCGTACAATCTTCGAAACAGCAAATCTTGCTTCTCGAACCGGATATCCACGAAGGTCTTCCACTCGGAAATCAAGCTTGAAAATAAGCGTTTCACTATCTTTGGACAGGAACTTACCCGGATCCGCAGGCCGTGGAAAAAAGAAAATTAGTTCTGCGGTCTTTCTATCGTACCTAAAATCATACTCCGCAAGTTCGATCACATCGCCCTGGCCATTCGAAATGGTAATGAACTTTTTGCGATCCTCAACGAATTTCCGTGTCCACGGTATTACGTCTTTCGAAACGACCGACACGACATAGAACTTCTCGCACGCCGGACACGTGTAAATAGGTATGTTCTCTTTGTCGAACTCCGACTTTTCCTTGTCCGACATCTTGTCATAATCCGCTTCGAGCTGGGCATCTCTGAACATTGCCAGCCTCACTGGCAACGAAGAACGAAGCATGACGGTCGCGGTAATGTTGCCTTCAACCACCCTTAGAACGTCCCAAGGTTTCGTGTGAAGCTGAACCCAATCTGATCGGTTCAAAACCTCAAACACATCTTTGTGATCCCAGGAGCTTACCGGCTTTGATTCCCAGTCGCCCTGAGAAAATACTCCTTGGATCAGAGTGAGGCAAAGAAAGATGAGTAATACTGCGCGTGCTCTATTCGAGTCTCTTTCAGGCATTGGCTTTTGAACTAAGCGCTTCCTGCACAGCCTTCCCAATATCCGCCGGCGATTCCACTACACGTATTCCCGCTTCGCGGAGCGCTTTCATCTTTTCTGAAGCAGTTCCCTTTCCGCCCGATATGATCGCGCCGGCATGACCCATTCGGCGTCCCGGAGGCGCCGTCTGTCCCGCTATGAACGCAACGATCGGCTTCGTAACATTCTCTTTGGCGTAAGCCGCCGCATCTTCTTCTGCGGTTCCGCCGATCTCTCCGATCATAACGATCGCGTCTGTCTCTTCGTCCGCTTCAAAAAGCATCAACGCGTCGGTGTGGTTGGTCCCGATGATCGGGTCTCCGCCGATGCCAAGCGCCGAAGATTGTCCAAGCCCGAGCGCGGTCAGCTGTCCGACGGCTTCATATGTGAGCGTTCCCGATCGCGACACAACCCCGATCCGGCCTTCCTTGTGAATGTGGCCGGGCATGATTCCGATCTTGCATTTCCCCGGCGAGATCACTCCAGGGCAGTTGGGCCCCACAAGTCTGGTTTTAGCGCGATCGGCAAGATATTCTCGAGCAATCACCATATCCGCCACCGGAACGCCTTCCGTGATCGCTACCACGAGCGGAAGCTCCGCATCGGCGGCTTCCATTATCGCGTCAGCCGCGAATGCCGGCGGCACATATACCACCGAAGCGTTTGCGCCGGTCTCTCGGACCGCATCCTCCACAGTGTTAAAGACCGGAATTCCTTCGTGCGTCGTACCACCTTTGCCCGGCGTCACGCCAGCGACCACATTCGTGCCGTACTCGACCATTTGCAGTGTATGAAAAGTGCCCTCTTTTCCGGTGATCCCCTGCACGACCAGACGGGTGTCCTTGTCGACTAAAATGCTCAAAACAAATCTCCTTACGATAGCTGTGTGATTAAACCCGAAAATTATAGCACGATGGTTCGGAGGTCACGCAAACGGGTGCGAAATTAGAGCGAACAATGAACAAGGGGTTCTCGTAACTAGGTTCTGTCAGACAGATCGACGCTTTCATATTTTTGAACTAATACGGTTTTTTTCTAATGCGAAGACTCTATTCCTTCTACGCGGACGCGTTCCGCATAGCGATCAAATCGATTTTCGAGCACAAGCTCCGTGCCTTCTTAACGCTTCTCGGCGTGATCATCGGCGTCGCATCGGTGGTGATAGTCGGCGCTTCCATAAGCGGTCTGAACTCCTATGTCATGGGGACGATCACCAAGGTGCTCGGCGCCAATCACTTCATGATGGCGCGGATAGCCTTTACCGGGAGCATGGAAGACGACGAATTTGAGAGGATCAACAAGCGGAACAAGAAGATCGAATGGGGAGAATTTGAATACATTAAGGCGCGTTGTACAAGCTGTTCCGAGGTCGGGGGGCAGAAGAACACAATGGAGGATCTGAATCAGGACGGAATTGAGATGCCCGGGGTACGCATTCTGGGAGTCACGGCCAATATGGAGATCATCGAGGACAAGACCATTGTCGACGGCCGGTTCATTCTCGACACCGAGGTGGAACGTTCCGCTCGTGTCGCCGTGATCGGCTGGGATGTGAAGGACAAGTACTTCCCAAACACCAATCCGGTTGGGAAAACCATTAAGGTACGTGGAGTGCCGATGCGGATAGTGGGTATCGAAGAACAAAGAGGATCGATGTTCGGCGATTCTCAAGACCGCCATATCTACATTCCTGTAACGACCCATCTCTCGATGTTCGGGTGGGGTGATGGCGTGCAGGTGCACGGAAAGTCGGCAAAACCTGAGGATCTCGACAACGCGATCGAAGAGGCACGGACCGAATTAAGGAACAAGCGAAAGCTGATCGGCTCGGAGGAAGACACTTTTGGGGTCGTAAACACGAAAGATCTTTCGAACCAGATCGACCAGTTCACAGGAGCGATCGCCGGGGTCGTCATACCGATAACCTTTATAACGCTTGTCGTTGGCGGCATCGTGGTAATGAACATAATGCTTGTTTCCGTAACGGAAAGGACGTTCGAGGTCGGACTTCGAAAGGCGCTTGGCGCGACACGCAAACAGATAATGCTCCAGTTTCTCATCGAGTCTTCAACGCTATGTCTTTTGGGTGGTTTACTTGGGATCATCATAGCGGCGAGCATTACGAAATTGATCGGTATGGGGCTCGGGATAACCATGACGATCACGCCCGGATACATCATTTTGGCAGTCGCCGTCTCAAGCCTCATCGGAATAATCGCCGGGCTCTATCCTGCGTTCAAAGCCTCGAAACTGGACCCGATCGTAGCGCTCACGCGAGCTTAGGAGTTTGCCGAGTTGAATGGGTGAACCGAGTTTGAACGCGGAATTCGCAATTTTTGAGTATGGATCTTCGAACCTGGATCTTGGAACATTGAACACTGATACCTGATACATGAAGAAATGAGTTTATCAACCGCACTACCCAAAGAGGTCCTGAAGATGGCGATGGAAAGCATTCTGTCGCACAAGTTCCGGAGTTTCCTGACGATCTTAGGCATCGTCGTCGGCGTGATCACCGCGATCGTCGTTGCGTCTATCTTGCTCGGTCTTAGACAAAACATCGTCGCGATGATCGAGGAGTACGGAACTAACAATATCTACGCCTTCCATCTGACCACGGGATTCGGACCTCCGAATCGCGAGGAGCGGGCCAGGAAACCACTTACCGAGACGGACGCAGACGCGATCATGAGACAGTCAGAAGCGATCGAGGACATCGCACTGGTCGCGCCGAGCATAGGATCGTTCGGCGACGGATTTGACGACAACCTGATCTATGAAGGCCGGAATTATCGATGGGCGGGAACGGACGGCGTGACCCCGAATCTCTTGCCGATCAGCAACCTTGCTCTTTCGGAAGGACGTTTCATCACGGAGAACGACAACGCCCAGAGGCGCAATGTTATCGTCATTGGCGTTAACGCCGCTGAGGCACTGTTTCCAGGAAAGGAAGGCGAGATAGCAGGCAAGATGGTCAGGATGAATGGAATGACCTGGGAAGTGATAGGTGTCCTCCAGAAGAGGAAGGCGGGTTTCTTCGGTGAAAACGAAGAAGACCGAAAGGTGATGATGCCGATCAGGACCGCAAGAAAGGTCGCACCGCAAAGGGACTACATTCTTCACATCATCAAGGCGAAGTCAGGTAACATCCAGACCGCTGTTGAAGACGCGGAAGCCGTTCTCAGGCAGAGACGCGGTGTGAAATTCGGTGAAGAAAACAACTTCGACATCAAAACCGCCGACGCGTTCATCAAGCAATTCGATTCCGTCATCGGCGGCATCGGGCTCGCGGCGATAGCAATTTCCTGTCTTGGCCTTCTCGTCGGCGGGATTGGCGTCATGAACATAATGCTGGTATCGGTGACCGAGAGAACAAAGGAAATCGGGATACGAAAGGCGATCGGCGCGACTCGCGCGGCGATCGTGCTTCAGTTCCTTCTCGAAGCAATGACCCTGACGTTTTTCGGCGGGATCATTGGGGTAACCGTTGCGGTCGGGATCGCCCAGCTGATAATGCTCGTCTTTCCATTCCTGCCTGCGTCAATCGCGCTCTGGTCAATCGGGCTCGCGCTAACCGTTTCCATCCTTGTCGGACTGATCTTCGGGGTACTTCCGGCCAGGCGAGCAGCCCGGTTGGATCCGATCGAATGTCTTCGATACGAGTAGACGCAGACCGATAAGCGAGTTACAATCTGCAACTGAAAAGGCCTATCCGGAACTTGCCGGACGGCCTTTTCGCTTTTTTCACTTTTCTTACTGTCACTTTCGGGTTTCCAAACCCTGCTAGTGTATATTCGTAACACCGTAGGCTATGAAATCGAAGAATGAAAGGCTCACGATCGGCCGCAGCGACATGGCCGACTTCCCTGGGCTCGGGGTATTCTCTGTCGAGGTCAAGATTGATACCGGAGCCTACAACTCATCGATACACTGCGTTCGCGCAGTGCGAAACGATGACGGGGATCTGGAGGTAGTGTTCCTCGATCCCAGGCATCCGTCGTACACAGGCGAGGCACACACTTTCAGCGTTTTTGGTCAAAAGCTTGTGCGAAGTTCGAACGGGCAATCGGAACGCAGATTCGTAGTAAGGGCATCCATAGTATTTCCCGGACGCAGCTACCCGATAGATCTAACACTCGCTAACCGCGGCGATATGAGATTTCCCGTCCTGATCGGAAGGAAGTTTCTCAAGAAGAATGGCTTCCTCATAGATCCGAGGCGCAGGAACGTACTTAGCAAGGACGCCTGATCCGACGCAGATCCCATTCAGAAGTTCATTAGCATTAATACATATGAGAATCGCTGTTTTATCCGCAAATCCAAGGTTGTATTCAACGCACCGTCTGATCGAGGCCGGTGAGCAGCGCCGCCATGAGATGGTCGTCGTCGACCACACTAAGTGCGTGCTTCAGATCGAAAAGAAGAATCCGATCATCGTTTACAACGGGAAGGAACTTACAGGTATCGATGCTGTCATCCCGAGGATTGGCGCGTCGGTTACTTTCTTTGGAACGGCGGTCGTCCGCCAATTCGAGATGCAGAAGATTTTCACGGCGGTAGAATCGCAGGCGCTGGTGAAGTCTCGCGACAAACTTCGTAGTCTCCAACTGCTTTCAAGGGCAGGCCTGGGCCTCCCGAGAACCATCTTTTCAAACTATTCAAGGGACACCGAGGCAGTTGTCAGCATGCTCGGCTCGACGCCTATAATTCTCAAACTTCTTGAAGGAACCCAGGGACTGGGCGTTATCCTCGCTGAAACAAAGAAAGCGGCTGAGTCGGTGCTCGAGGCATTCAACGGCCTAGAAGCGAGAGTGATCCTTCAGGAATTTGTCGAAGAAGCCAAAGGCGCTGACATAAGAGCGTTTGTGGTGGAAGGAACAGTTGTCGGGGCGATGAAGCGGCAGGCTAAGGAAGGAGAATTTCGCTCGAATCTGCACAGGGGAGGGACCGCGGCACTGATCACGCTATCCGATGAAGAAGAGGATGCGGCGATCAAGGCGGCTCGCGTAATGGGACTGGGGATCGCCGGAGTAGACATGCTTCAGTCTTCCAAGGGACCTCTGATACTTGAAGTGAATTCGTCTCCGGGACTCGAAGGTATCGAGAAGGCGACAAAGAAAGATGTCGCGAAAGAGATCATTCGCTATGTGGAAAGGCACGTTGAGATCTAGATATGGAGATTCTGGGAACACGGGTCAGGGCTGGAAAGACGACTTATCTTGAAATGGAAGTCGCGTCGCTGTACACGCGAACAAAGATAGAGGTGCCTGTGATCGTCGAGAAGTCCTCGAAACCGGGTCCTACACTGCTGCTCACCGGCGGGATCCACGGTGACGAGGTCAACGGAATCGAGGTCATCAGGCGACTGATAATTAATAAAGCGCTGAGACCCGAGAAAGGAGCCATCATCGCGGTCCCGATCGTGAATGTGATGGCATTTCTGAATATGAACAGGAAGTTCGCCGATGGCCGCGACCTCAACCGTTCGTTTCCAGGAAACAAGAGCGGTTCCCTTGCAAGCAAACTCGCCTATTCAGTTGCCACGAGGATCATTCCCCATGCCGATTTTGTCGTCGATCTCCACACAGGCGCGGAAGACCGGTTCAACTTCCCCCAGATCCGTTATGACGAATCGCATCCGGACAATCTGAAGCTCGCAAAAGCCTTCAACGCGCCTTTCACGATCCTGCAGGACAAACCTCCCGCCGGTACAATGCGGAGACTTCTTTGGAAAAGGTCGCTTCCGGGGATCGTATTCGAGGGCGGCAAGTCGCGGAGCATCAACGAAGAGGTCGTTGACGCCGGACTAGATGGAGTTTTGAACGTAATGAAACACCTTGGATTGACGACGACCAGGCGCAGAAAGAAAAGTTCGGAACGCACGAAGTTCATCGAGAACACACGCTGGATCAGGGCAAAGAATTCGGGAATGTTCCAACCGGTTATCGAGAACGGAAAGCTTATTACCAAAGGCGAGTTGTTGGGTTATATCAACGGGCCCTATGCGCAGTTCCAGCAGAAGATCACGAGTCCGATGCCCGGCTACGTATTCTGTGTCAATCAAACGCCGGTCGTTTACAAAGGGGATGCGGTGTTCCACGTCGGTCAGCCGATGATGCGGGAGCCCTGAACTCCTGAATCGTCATTCAAGTTCGACCGTTTGCCCGTATTCCGGAACGATGACCTTCCATCCGAACTCTTCCCGAATATGTTCCGCCATCGCTGACGCGGCTTCCGGTTCCCCGTGAGTAGTAAAGACCGTTTTCGGTACGACCTTGAGACCGTGAAGCCATTTCAGGACCGCTTTCCAGTCTGCATGCGCGGAGAATCCGCTGATCTTTTCGATCCGGCATTTAACTGGTATCCAGCTCCTCATTATCTTCACCTCATCCTCACCGTCGATAATTCTCCGGCCGCGCGTGCCTGCCGCCTGAAATCCAACGAACACGATCGTTGCATCGGGGTCCGGCAGGATCCTCATCGCGTGGTGCAGTACGCGGCCGCCCGAGAGCATTCCTGATGCGCTGATTATTATTCTCGCCCCCTTTTGGCTGTTCAGAGCGATGGAATCGTCACGCGAACCTGTGACGGACATCGACGCAGTTCTGAGCGGATGCTTTTGCCGCGAGAGGATGCTTGCGTACTCTTCGTCGTGTTCTTCTCCCCAACGGTTGTAGACTTGCGTAGCCTGTTTTGCCATGGGCGAATCGACAGCGACCGGAAGTATCGGAATCTTGCCCTGCTCCTCCAACTCGCGTATCAAATAAAGTATCTCCTGCGTGCGACCCACAGAGAATGCGGGAATCAGAATGGGGCCGTTGCGTTTCTTCCCTTCGCGAATGATCTCAGCGAGCCGTTCCTCTGAACTCTCCTTTGAATGCAGCCTGTCGCCATATGTAGATTCGACCATCAGGTAATCGCATGCCGGAGGGGGAGCCGGGTCTTTGAGGATCGGCTGATCGTAATGCCCCAGATCGCCTGAAAAGAGGAACCTCACTGATGAACCGTCGGACCCTGCATTTTCTAGCTCGACAAGCACCATGCTCGCACCAAGGATATGTCCGGCCACACTAAAGCTCGCCTTGATCCCGTCGCAGATGCTGACGGGCTGTCCCGTGTTGGGGACCGGTTCGACAAGTTCAAGCGCGTCCTTCGCATCGTCTTCGTCATATAGAGGAAGCGCCGGTGTGTGGGTCGTCAGGCCTTTCCGGTTCCTGTAATCAGCCTCTTCCTCCTGGAGCCTTGCCGAATCCGGAAGAAGGATCTTCAACAGATCATTGGTCGCACGTGAAGTGAAAACTGGCCCTTGGAAGCCAAGTTTGACGATCCTGGGGAGAAACCCTGTATGGTCAATATGGGCGTGAGTGATTATCACAGCATCAAGTTCCGTGGGGTCGAACGGAAGGGGCTGCCAGTTTCGCTCCCTGAGTTCCCGGAGACCCTGGAACAGTCCGCAGTCCACGAGTATCTTCTTTCCGTTGTTTTCTACAAGGTACTTTGAGCCTGTGACCGTTCCGACGCCGCCAAAAAATGTTATTTGAGCCATATTCGGTAAAAGATAGCACATCGGCCGACTCTGTCTAATTGCCGATCAGGACAAAAAAGCCGGAGCGTCCTGACGCTCCGGCTTCGTTGCTTTTTTGGAATACCAGTCCTCAGGCTTCCGCCTTGTCTTTGATCAGGACAAGGTCGCTCGTGATCACCCCTTTGACGGCGATTATCTTCTTTCCGTCGCGTGAAAAGATGAAGTTCATGACCATTCCACTGCCGAGTTCGATTGGTTCGGACACTTCTTCGGTACCGAGCGCGATCGACACGATACTGCCGTCGCCTTCCTTGCGTACGAATGCAAGCGAGTCCATCTCCGGTGACCATTTATAGAAGTGGCCCATATCCTTAACGGTCTTAACACTTTCCAGCTCAACGCGTCCTTTCTTCAATTCCGCAATCTTGACGTGCGAGGTAAATTCAGCAGTTCTTTCTATGTATTTGAAGTCCGTATACGCGAGTTTCTTCCCATCGGGCGAGACCTGTGGCGCCATTCCGGTGGAATCGCCCTGCTCAAGCAGTGCTGTCGCTCTGCCCCCCCGCATTGGAACGCTCATCAACTTAGGTTTGCTGCCGTCGTTCATCTGGCGAACAAAGATCACCGTCTCACCGTTAGCCACCACTTGCGGCATTACGTCCTTTCCGTTCTCGACAGTTGTCAGCGCTATGGCATCGGCGCCATCCGAGTTCATCCTCCAGATACCGTAACTCTCGTTCCTGCTTGAACTAAAAACCACATATTTCCCATCCGGAGAGACCGCCGGAGAAATGTTTATCCCATTGTCGCTTGTTAATTGCCGCTCAGTCTTGCCATCCGTCTCCAGCGCGAAGATGTCGGCCTCCCTTCCATCCAGCTTCGAGAAAAGGATCCGTCCGTCGGGCATCTCGGCTATACCCAAATGTCCAAGGAAGTTCTTGCTATCAGCCACTATTTGTCTTGCGTCTTTTCCTTTGCGGTCGGCCTCGACAAGGCCCGCGATACGATCCGATTTTGTCGCAATAATAGTCTCGCCATCGATTGAAACGCTCAGCGACACGTAGTCGCTTGTATCCGTTGTCACGGAGTCGATCCTCGACCGCCCGTTGTCCAGGTACCAGACCTGTGATGTGTCGTCCGCTTCCTTTCTTCCAATGAACAGCAGGCCGGCTCCGTCGCGAAGCAGGCTGAGCCCTGTAACGTATGCCCATCCCTGTTCATTGAGCAAGTCGGATGCGACTGATGCCCTTGCTTCCCCAGTAGCGGCATCGACGTTGATAACGCTCATCTTGGCATTCGGGGATTCACTCACCTGGTACCCCGCGAGAAGCAGCGAGCCATCCCCCTCGGTCCAAACGAGATCTGAGAACTTGTCGAATCCCAGCGGCTTTGTCTGAACGAAGGCCTTAAGGTTCTTGCCTTCGGCGTCGGCAAGATATACCGTGTCGCCTCCGGCATTTGGATTGTGTCTGAGGAAGGCCAGGCGCCCACCGTCAGAGGTGATCGCGGGCCTCGAATCTATGTCAACCAGCAACTCCGTGCTCTTTCCGCCCAGCGTTGGAACCCTGAAGAGCGTGCCGACGCCGTTCTCGCTCGTTACGTAATAAACAAAATTGCCGTCCGGTGAAAATACAGGCTGAAGAAACGATCTTTCCGTCGGAGGAACGATCTCAACAGTGCTGCCGGAAGAGATCTGCTGAACAATGATCCTCGGACTTGCTCCCTGAGTATCAACAAACACGACAAATCGGCCGTCCGGCGATACAGAAGCCGAATGCGCCCTCCCGTTGTCCGTAAGCTTTGAAACCTGAAGCGACCTGAAAGGCTCGGTATTGCCGCCCTTGAAATAAGGAGCGAAGAACCAAGCGGATGCGCCCAGCATCGCGATGACCAACACCAGAAGAAACGGTATGGCTCCGCGACCGATCCTCGCCCCCACTGTATTTTCCCGGGTGCCGAACAATCGCTTTGATCTGCCGTCGGTCCAGTTCTCTGTCGAGATGGTCCTGTGGATGAGCGTCTTGCTTTCGAGTGTATGCTGTCGCTGATGTGCTGTGGTCGACGCCTCGGTTTCTCCGCTGTGAGCGGAGGTGTGCTGGCCAAGCGCCGTCCTGACCTCTTTGAGGTCAAGAGCAAGGTCCTTAATGTTTTGGTAGCGTTCATCCGAACGCTTGTTAAGGCATTTCCTGATGATCCATCTAAGTTCTTCAGGCACCTCCACCAAGGGCTCCGGGTCTTTGTGAATCAATGCCGCGATCGAATCGCTGATCGTCTCGCCGTCGAACGGATTCTCACCGGATAACATTTCATAAAGGACGATACCCAGGCTCCACACATCCGTCGTGCCATCGGCCTCGCGTCCTCGGGCCTGTTCGGGAGACATGTACCGCACACTCCCCATTACGAGACCCGGCTGCGTCTTTACAAGCTGAATGGTCGCGTCTTCAGCACCTGCCACAGCCTGGACGATCGGCTTCGCAAGGCCAAAATCCAGGACCTTTGCATAGCCGTCGCCGCGAACCATCACGTTCTCAGGCTTGATGTCCCTGTGAACGATGTTGGCGTCGTGAGCTACGGAAAGCGCGTCGGCAACTTGTTCGGCAATTCTCACTGCTTCGTAAAGAGTGAGGTCGCCCCGTTCCAGGCGATCGCGCACAGTCACACCGCTGATGAATTCCGTGGCGATAAACAGTTTGCCTTGGTCTTCGACAATCTCGTGAATTGTAATAATGCCCGGGTGATTGAGAGCGGACACTGCTTTGGCTTCAAACTTAAACCTCTTTACCCGATCCGAATCGGAACAGAATTCGGGCAGCAGCACCTTTAGAGCCACATCGCGATCAAGCTGAACGTCCACGGCGCGATAGACTTCACCCATTCCACCGCTTCCGATCTTTTCACGAATTTCGTACCGGCCCAGTTTTTCTCCCGTCCTCATAATAATAACCTCGTTAAATAAGTCCGGTAATTAAACGCTTTTGCCCTTCGCAATGTTTAGGAATTTCGGGAAGCCCACTAGAAAGCGGGTAATTCTTCCGTCAAAAGTGTTCAACGAGAACACACCGCGGAGGTCAGTATTCTGACATCACTGCAAAGCCTGAAAGGAACTAGTTGGGGTATTGGGTGGGAAAAAGGATGACATGGTTGCTCTTTCCTATCTTTGTTCGGTCGCGGCGAAGACGGGCAGCCTTTATCAATTCATCAGCCGACCTTCCGTCGCGTCCGAAACCTGCGAAGCCGGTGTGAAGTTCGAGGGTAATTAACTGGTCTTCCGAAGCAGGGAATCTTTGTGACGAAAATGCTTTCGCTATCCGGCCAATAATAGCGGCTGCCGTTTCTTCTCCGGCCGAAGGAAGGACCGCCAGGAATTCATCCGCACGGGTTCTGGCGACAAGATCCATCTTCCTCAATTCCCCCTGGATCACTTCGCCCGCGAATGCGAGTGCCCTGTCACCCGTACTGTGCCCGTGCGCAGAGTTCATGTGCGAGAAGCCGCGGACGTCCATCGCAAGTATGATGAGCGGACGTTCTTCCTTGAACCTCTCGGCTTCCGCGATCCGGGTTTCGAGCACAAGTTGGAAAGCCCGTTCATTGGCGAGTCCGGTGACGGGATCGGAAAGGGCGTTCGAGATCTGTCTGCTATATGCGATCGCACCGCCGACCAATGAGGCTATCCTTTCCCCCACAGCCTCGAGCAAGATCTTTTCCCTGCTTCCGTAAGCTCCCTTTCGAACTGTGGTGAAGGCCAGCACCGCTATGACCTCTGAGCCCATTGCCAAAGGAAGCACCGCGATCGATTCTTCACTTCTGCTCTTGGACGGTGCCGCGTCCGCATTGATCTCGCGGGTGGTCAGACTGCCAGATTCAAATGCTTTGAGAGCCAGTTCAAGTTCCGGTTCGGGGGAAGATGCGTCGGACGGCCCGGCCGTCTTATTGGCAGAAAACAATTTTCTAAGATTGTCTCCTTCACGAGCATACGCTGTCAGCCTATCGAAAGGGACCAGTTCCCTTACGCGCTCAGACACCAGTGGAAAGACGTCTTCGGGAACGATGGAAGCACCGAGAAACCGGCCGGCTTCCTCAAGCGCACAAAGTCGTTCTTCTGTCTCATCGTCGAATATGCTGTCTGTACCGGGCGTGCTGCCCACAGGACTACTGGAAGCCAGCCTCCACCGAAAGGCAGTCGCGATCGCAGCTAAGATCTGCACCGCTGCCGCACCACTTACGACGGCGATCCGCATCTCTCGCGGCATTTCGAGAATGACCGCAAAGAGCACAACAAAGGAAGCAACTATGATCGCCGCAAAATACAGAACATGGCTGCCGGATCTGCGATCCATAGGCTCTTCAGGAGGGGTGTCTTCACTATGCATCGTAAAGGGTGGAAACCAAGCCAAAAGGCCCAAAAATCGGAATCAAAAGAATATTTTCCACCTCACGAAGATAAACCCTATTTGGAAGGCTAGTCAATGCATTTTGTCAATATCGGCCCAATTTTACGGGCTTTTTGCCGGATGACTTAGAATCGCCCGGTTAGCTGTGCTGGCAAAGGCCGGTTTGTCGGCGAGTTTTAGATTTGACTAAAGGTAGTTCGGTCTTTATATTTGCTTGTGTTCCAAAAAGAACGTGAGAATCGGACCGGCTTTTGCCGGTCATTCGATTAATCATTACTTTTTACTTTGAAGAAGACAGGAGATTAGAACGAAATGAAAAAGATCGTACTTTTGACCGCTGTGATGGTTATCGGTATTTTCGGACTGGGCTGCCCGCCGGCTGCTGAAGACACCAACACAAACAATACAACCACCGAATCCCCGGCTGCAACGCCTGAGGCAACCGTAGAAGCCACACCGGCTGCTGACGCTAGCCCGGCTGCTGACGCTGACAAGAAAGACGGCGACGACATGAAGAAAGATGGCGACGCTGACAAGAAAGACGGCGACGACATGAAGAAAGATGGCGAAGCCAAAGATGGTGAAGCCAAGCCGGCTTCCTAATACCTTTCAGGTAACTTGAAAAAGGGCACATTTTTTATCAAATTGTGCCCTTTTTTATTTGACTATCGAACGGCGGTTCCTTATATTGTCCGTTGTTCCGAAATAGTCGGAATGATGACTGTGTAACAGCAGTCATTTTAATTAAGAAGACTAAAACTTTACTTTGAAGAAGACAGGAGACTTTCCAAGAATGAATAAGATTTTTCTTTTGACGCTGGTTCTCGCTCTGGGCCTTTTCGGCCTCGGATGCCCCGCACCGGCAGACACTAACGAAAACGCTAACGCTAACACGGAAGCAAACGCAACCACCGAAGCCACGCCTGAGGCAACTCCGGCTGCAGACAACACCAATGCCGACGCTAACGCTAACGCGATGGACACAGTAAAGGACGCGACCGACAAAGCTGCTGACGCTACCAAGAACGCTGTTGACAAAGCTAAGGACGCAACCGACAAAGCTGCTGATGCTGCCAAGGACGCTGTTGACAAGGCAAAAGAAGCTACAAAGACCAACTAGTTTCTTTTCGAAAGACCTAGAAAAAGCCTCCGCCCCAAAAGCGGGGGCTTTTTCATTGGCAATGTGTTCCTAATCAAGGTCCAGCTGCGCTCTTAATCCTATCGCATCGGTTACAGGCAAATTGCAGGTGAAGTTCTCGCAAACATAGACCGTGGCTTTACCGTCCGGTGCCAACCTGCCTTTGAGTATCGGCAACTCCAGCCCTTCATCCGCGTCGTTGGCCCTGACCAGGACCTTGAGGGGAAGGTACTCCGAACGCAAAACCTCTTCGATCTCTTCCGACCTATTGCCTGTGACGACGATCTCGCGAACGGGACCCGCGGCGAATTCCATCGAAGACAGGGCCCGCCCGAATGCGCCCGCATATCTTTCCACCTGCGGGGAAACCATCCTGAGCACACCCAGAGCGTGACGCTCAAAACGTTCTTCGCCAAATATCTTAGCAAGCCGTAAGAGTGTGTCCGCCGCCGCGGAATTACCTGACGGCGTCGCGTTGTCATTGAAATCCTTTGAACGCACGATAAGCTCCTCGTGGTCAGCCGAAGTAAAATAAAATCCGCCGGCTTCCTCGTCCCAAAACTCCCGGATCATCGTATCTGCGAACTTTCTTGTGGCCACAAGATATTTGGCGGAGCCTGAAACCTGGTAAAGTTCGAGCAAGCCGTCGGCGAGATTTGCGTAGTCCTCCAAATATGCGTTTAGTTTCGCGGCCCCCTCTTTCCAGCTTCGCAGGAGCCGCCCGTCCACGGACATCTCTGAGAGAATGAAGTCAGCATTCCGCTGCGCGACAGAGACGTATCTGTCATCAGCCAGTATCCCGCCTGCTTCTGAAAATGCCGCAAGCATCAGGCCGTTCCATGCCGTAAGGATCTTCTCGTCCCGATGGGGCTTCACCCTCTTTTCCCTTTCAGCAAGCAGCTTTGATCTGCCATCCGACAATATCCGCTCGAGTTCTTCTGAGGAGATTCTCAGGTCTTCACACACGTCCGCGAAGGGGCGGCGGATGTTCAGTATGTTTCGTCCTTCAAAATTGCCTTCCTCCGAAACGTCGAAATATCGGGCGAAGACTTCGCCATTCTTAGGGCCAAGGGCCTCCTTAACTTCCGGCAGCGACCATATAAAGTACTTGCCCTCCACGCCTTCCGAATCTGCGTCCTGAGACGAATAGAATCCGCCCGAAGGATCGGTCATTTCGCGAGCCACGTAGTCCAGTGTCTCCCTCGCGATCTTCGCGAAGAATGGGTCTTTGGTCACCTGAAAGACGTGAAGATAGAGCCTCGCCAGCTGAGCGTTGTCATAAAGCATCTTCTCAAAATGCGGGGTCAGCCAGTTGGCGTCGACCGTGTACCTGTGAAAGCCCCCTCCGAGTTGGTCGTAGATCCCTCCGTGCGCCATCTTGTGACAGCTTCTGGTTACGATCTCAAGCGCCTTTTCGTCCCCCGTGCGTTTGTGGTAACGCAGAAGGAATTCGAGCGCCATCGGAGCCGGAAACTTCGGAGCGCCGCCAAAGCCTCCGTTCCTCTGATCGAACGACCTCTCGAAACTGTGATACGCACGGTCCAAAAGCGGCTCGCCGATCGAACCGGAGGCGGTTTCAAGCAGACCGATCCGTCGAATCTCACCCAGGATATCGTTCG
>JAHEEZ010000395.1 GCA_024640445.1 Acidobacteriota bacterium
GGTATCCGCGGCCCGTATAGCCGTCGCCGCGTCACTAACGTGGGGATTTGGCTTGCTTGTGCATGCGGTGAATACGAGTAAAAGCGTCGCGCAAAGATAGAAGAAGACCTTATGCATTTCCGACCTCCAACGGGTTGAGAAAAATTTGGTGTGCCAAATAACTGTTGATCATCGTTCAACTTGACTCAAAACACTCGTATTTTAAGGCTATTTGATCTCGCTAATCATAGGTCACTTTCGTGATATTGACGAGCAAATATTTCAGTAAAGGCGCATGATTCTTGCTCACCAATAACTAATGAAAGACCGATAGCTTCCCGATTGACCTCCCCCCTAAAAACAGTGCAATTCTAAACTAGAGAAGATTCGGGCAATTTCCAAGGTATGATAACGAGGAGTTGCCATGAAGAAGACGGAGTTTACGGAGACACAGATCGTGGCGATCTTGAAGGAAGGCGCAGGCCGGACCAGTTATTGTGAGGCAGGTCAGTCTTCAACAAGCCGGTTCTCACGCGACCTCAAGCGTCTCTGTTTACCCGTAATCGTCTTCCTTTATTTGCGAGGTCCTAATACCGTTTCGAAGGAGCATTTCCTTCATACCCTCTATGAAAGATGAAGCCCCGACAAGGTAGTAATTGCGTTCATCTAAAACACCGAGATATTCCTTTAAGAGGGCCTCATCTATTCTCTTATCTGTTTTTGTATAGATATTAACCAGGCTAAAATTATCGGGATGATCTGTTTCGATCTCACTCAGGTATGCGGAAGCTGAAGGCTCTTTGTTTGAGTAGAACAGATGTACTTTGCCTTTGTGATTCTTTCTTTGAAGCTCTTTGATCATCGGGACAACTGGGGTGACCCCGATTCCGCCTATCAGGAAAACGATGTCTTCTTCAGCATTTTGTGACAAGGCAAAATCACCCATCGGACCAAATATCAATGCCTTGTCCCCGGCTTTCAAAAGGTTACAGCTCTTCTTAAAACTGCTGTCGGTACGCCGCATCGCAAACCTCAAGACCGGCTCTTCCGGATGCGAAGCAATTGAGAGCGAGCGAAGTGGCATATCTAGGTCATTTGTTGCCGGGTCCATCAATTTGAGAACTACATACTGACCTGCCTCGTGACTAAATCCTTTTGGCTTTTCAAACGTCAGCTCAATTGTATCTTTGGCAATATCTTTCTTTTCTATCAGCCTGACCTCTCTGTCGTCGGGCATCTCGAAAGCGGGATCCTCCGACCACTCCGCTTCGGTATTCATCTTCAAGCCCACCAGGAATCCGCCTACGATGGCCCCGGTAAACCCGCCGCCGGGAAACGCCCAGGCGGAAGCGAAGTATAGATTAGGAATCAGGAAATTATCGCGGAATCGCTTGAAGCCGGATTGTTGAGGTGTTTGGGCATAGCCATAGACAGTACCTTTCGGATTGAGCGTATATTCCTGAATGGTCTTGGGCGTGCCGACTTCAAAATACTCGATGCAATCTCTAATTCCGGGGAAACGATCTTCTAATCGCCGAAATAGAATTTCTGCCACCTCTTCTTTCTTCGATCTATATTCTTCTTCGCTAAGCCCTTCCCAGTCCTTCAAGTAATCTGCTCCGCAGATCACCGCAACATTCTTTCCTTCGGGGGCAAGCCTTGCATCCAACTTGCCGTAATCTACAAACACGAAGCCGCGCTTGGACCAATCTCCTCTGTTGCTTGGATAAACATCTTTGAGTTCTTTGATATCAACACCCGGAAAAACGGTTGAGTAATACTCAACACCGAAATCGCTCAGGTCTGCATTTACACCAATGTAAACCGACAAAAGAGAGCAGGCTTCCTCATATGTCGATGTCTTCTCCTTCAACAGACCGGAGTACGGTTCTTCGAGAAGTTCTCCGGCCAATGGCATAGCACAATTGGCAACTACATTGTCGCAATTCACGGTCACCGGACTTAGATCAGAATTGAAACTGTCGGAATAGGTAACTCCGGTTACATGATTGTTCGTAGAGTTGATCTTCTGTGCTTTCTTACCGAGCAGGACGGTGCCGCCATTTTTTTCAATGAAGGATGCCAGATAGTCCGATAGCTGCTGCGAGCCGCCCTGAATGAAGTGACCGCCACCGCCAATAAAACCACTCTGTGCCAGGCCGTACCAATACATTGAGAGGGTGTACGGATCATCACCCCAATAAACCATCCAGGACGTCAGGTCTAACTTCAGATCTTCATTCGAAATGTACTTATCCAGCCAGGAGCCCACGCTGTGGCTAGCCCCTTCAACGGTATTGGGATAAAGAAAAGGCATCAGCGGATACAGGACTATCTGCTTCCATTTCTTTTTCGGTAATTTGCCTATTTCAAGCGGGATGCCTTTGATCAGATCAATGAATCGGTTTATTCCTTTCGCATCTTCGGGATACCTTTTGATCAACACCTCCTTCGCCTCTTCGAAACCGTGAGGGAAGACAAAATC
>JAHEEZ010000396.1 GCA_024640445.1 Acidobacteriota bacterium
TTCGTGATAATCGAATCCGCGTTCTTTCTCTATCGCGTACTCAAAGTTCCGGTACCAGTCACCTGTTTCGCTAACATCCTTTGCGTTGTGATTAAAGAAGATCTCCGGCGCGCCGGTGACGGGTTTCATCCAGACGCAGTTCTTTGTAGAAATGAAGCTCTGATCGACGTCTGCGGATTCGCTGCGGATCGAGTGATAGTCCACGAAAGCGAGCAAGGGCCTCAACTCGAGTCTGAGATCAGCATCGACGGTCTTCAGCCCCGGGACCAGCGACCACCGGCAGACGATCGTGTTCTCTCCGTGAACCATATAGATCTTCTTCTCGATGGCGATGCCGAGCGGCTCCAGGCGGAAAGTCCAGACCGGAAAAGGATCCAAACGAAATGAATTGATGTAAAGAAAACCGGCCGGATGGTACTTGCCCGGATATCGGTTTGAGGAAAGCGGAAATTCGAGACCGCCGGAGACGATGACCTCTTCGAATTTCGAAAGCATCCGGACCCTTCCGAGCGGCGGTTCAACTGCAGCGGTGAGAAGGCCGTGGTATCGGCGGGTGTGAATCCCCGAGATCGTAGACGATGCGTAGCCGCCGATCCCGTTGGTCTCCAGCCATTCACGGCTGGAAGACTCACGCAGATCCGAGCAAATATTGCTTTCGAACTCAATCATCTGAAACGCCTTTTTTAGCAGTTGAAGTACAACTCAAAGCGTAGTTTACGCGTGATATTTCGTCAATCATTTGTTAGATTTAAAGTTTCTCGAATGCCGCATATCAGGTGCAGGTTACCCACCTGATATTTTTTGCCCCTATTTTCCATTTATTGCTGAATGAACTCGGAGCTAATAAGAAATTTTTCGATCATCGCGCACATCGACCATGGCAAGTCGACGCTCGCGGACCGGATACTCCAGATGACCGGCGCGGTCACCGATCGCGATATGGAAGAGCAGATGCTCGACAATATGGACCTCGAGCGCGAGCGCGGGATCACCATCAAATCGCACGCGGTGCGTTTGGATTACAAGGCGAAGGACGGAAAGCAGTATGTGCTGAACCTGATCGATACGCCGGGCCACGTCGATTTTTCCTACGAGGTTTCGAGAAGCCTTTCCGCGTGTGAGGGCGCGCTGCTGATAGTCGACGCGTCGCAGGGCGTCGAGGCACAGACGCTCGCCAACACCTATCTCGCCATCGAGAACGACCTTGAGATCATTCCTGTCCTTAACAAGATCGACCTTCCCTCAGCGGAACCCGAACGAATACTTGAACAGATCGAATCGATAATCGGGCTCGAAACGGACAATGCCGTGCTTGCCTCAGCGAAGACCGGTGTGGGCATTGAGGATATTTTGGAGGCGATAGTACGAGACGTCCCGCCGCCGAAGGGCGACAAGGACGCGCCGCTGAAGGCGCTGATCTTTGACAGCTGGTACGACTCATACCGTGGCGTCGTGGTGCTGTTCCGCGTGATCGAAGGCACGATCCGCAAGAAGATGAAGATCCGCTTCGTCAACAATGGTCGCGAGTACCAGATCGAGACGCTTGGCGTGAACCGGCCTGTGCCTACTGCGATCGACGAACTAAGCGTTGGTGAGGTCGGCTTCCTGACAGCTTCGATCAAGACTGTCGCCGACGTGCAGATCGGGGACACGATAACGGAAGCAGCGAATCCCACAAAGACCCCTTTTCCCGGTTTTCAGGAAGTGAAGCCGATGGTTTTCGCCGGGCTCTACCCGACGGATACCGCGCAGTACGAGGAAATGCGGGACGCGATGGACAAACTGAGGCTAAACGACGCCTCGTTCTTCTACGAGCCTGAATCATCCACCGCGCTCGGTTTTGGCTTTCGGTGCGGCTTTTTGGGGCTGCTTCATATGGAGATAATTCAGGAACGTCTCGAACGCGAGTTCGATCTTGAACTGATCACTACGGCTCCGGGCGTAAGATATCGCGTTTCCAGAACGGACGGGAGCGTCATTGAGGTGGACTCGCCTTCGCAAATGCCTGATCCGGAGAGGATCGAAAAGATCGAGGAACCCTATATCGAGGCGACGATCCTGACCTCGGATGAGTTTCTTGGGGGCATACTTCCGCTTCTTGAAGAAAAGCGCGGGATCCAAAAGAAATTCGAATACGTTTCGGGTTCGCGAGTAATGCTTGTTTACGAACTTCCGCTAAATGAAATAGTGCTGGATTTCTACGACCGTTTGAAATCCGTCTCGCGCGGATACGCTTCGCTTGATTACCATCTCTCGGAATACAAAGCCGGCAATCTGGTGAAGCTGGACGTGCTTGTGTCCGGCGAGCCGGTCGATGCCCTTTCGCTGATAATGCACCGCGACACCTCGACCCCGAAGGGCCGGTTGCTGGTCAAGAAGATGAAGGAACTGATCCCCCGCCAGATGTTCGAAGTGGCGATACAGGCGGCGATCGGGAACAAGGTGATCGCCCGCGAGACGGT
>JAHEEZ010000160.1 GCA_024640445.1 Acidobacteriota bacterium
AAAGGCAAAAAGGCCTACGGTCATCAGGGCCGCAACCCAACGTTTGTAGTTGGAGTTCAGGTTACGGTAGATATAGCCGCGGAACGCAAGCTCTTCTGGAAGCGCTTCAAAAAAGAAGGCCGTCAAAACCGCTGCAGCGATCGAAGAGAGTACAGAGCCAGAGGAATTGAGACTGATCGTTGCCCAACCCGCTACAAACGTGAAAAGGAGCGTCACCAGAAAAGGCAGCAGGACTATTCCGATTCCGAATAAGAAGGCGACAATGGAGCGCCTCAGGCCGGTCAATCCAAGGCTCGCTAAGGATTGCCGGTCGAGTTTAAGCCTTAGGAGCAGGATCCCCGGGACGACCATTCCGGCCATGATCAAAGCCTGGATGCCTTATCTCATTTTGCCTGCGATCCCCCACTGGGCCTCGACGAGTTCTCCGAACCAACCGGCCAGGCCCAACGCAACGAATATAAGCGCCCATCCTGCGGCGACCCTGACCGGAACCGACGCGCCGGGTTCTCTCGAATGTAATGAATCTATTATTCCCTCCTGAAATATTAATGGTCTAAGCGAACCGTATCTGTCGCCTAAAGTCTTAAGAGGTTGCAAGACTCCGTGCCCGCTTCGGGAGGGTCTTACGGAATCAGAATTAGAATAGTTCGAAAGGATTTGAAGAAACGATATCGATCTTTGTGCACAGAAAAGGACCGGGAAATCCGTTCGTCGGGAGGCTTCCGTGCCCAGTGGGAGAGTCAATTGACGCAATGCCGGCATGGTTCAGTCGGTGGTGCTCCACCGCGAAGCGTTTCGGACAGGTCGCGAAGTTTTGCGCACCACCTCTCGCAATTCACCTATTAACCGCTATCTGCATTGGCTTACACGGTTGGCATACGGGTTGCGAAACCTGAGGGCAGTTGAAGGTAAATGAGCCCTTTCTCTTATGGAATTGCTCCGTAATGATGAAAACTCGGGAGTGCGTATTTTCTGATCAGCACGTCGAGAGCATCGCGGATCCATACTATCTGGAAGAAACCTTTGGGTAACTTATAGACGAGATGAAGATCCTGAACCAATTCTTCTCCACCTTGTTGCTCTTGTCATTGCTGGCAGGGGTCTGCCCCGCCTTTGATACGGGTTCGCATCATGACCTCACGCGGGCGGTCCTTGCCGAACATGGGTTTGACGAGGATTCGATAAAGGCGATACAGGTGGAGAACTGGCTGACAGACTACTATTCGAACAGCCCGACATATTCAATGCATAGGCGTGAGGTGCTGGAACAGTTTCACTTCGACAATCTTTACACCTATGCTCAGGTTGAGCACTACTGGGCGGCGCTGATCAATAACTTAAAGAACGAAACGCAGAAGGCCGCCCGTGACGACGACGTAATGTCGATGCTCGTCGTGATGGGCATAGGTCTTCACGCGGTTCAGGATTTCTATTCTCATTCCAACTGGGTTGAGATCCATCCGAAGACAGGTCCTGATTCGTATCGTGCGACAACGTATCTGAGTACGGTTGATTCATCTCAGAGGGACCTTCTCAAAGGACTTCACACAGGGAAGTATCCTGACGGTCGCAATAGCGGACCCGGCGCTTACGATCCTCCCGCCGATGCCGACCTCCACGGTGACTATGATACGGGGATGAATCACGATTCGCAGATCCGACCCCGTTGGGCAGAGGCGTATGTATTCGCGTATTGCGCAAGCCACGAACTAGTCTCAGCTTTTGAAAAATGGGCGAATGAGGCGCGTCCCGGCTTTTGGAGTGGAATTCAGACCTTCGTCGCTGAAAACGGCCAGGGAAAGAAGCTGGATCTTGATGTGCGAGCTTCAAGAAATATCTCGATGTGGCTGAAAGCTAAAGGATTGGATGGAACCTGGAAGGGGGGCAGAAGCGGAAGCACCAGATTCTTCATGGCATTCTCAAGCAAATGGGTTAGCGGCGATTCTTCGGTGTTTGTGCGTGCGATCCGGGACGGTAAAGTTCAGGACGCTCTGACCAAAGACCTCTACGGAGTCGGCGAAGACCTTCCGGTTCCGTCGGTCGAGCCATTCTCACTTCGAAGGCGGACCGTTGAGTTCCACGCGGCCAGATTCATGGAGGCCAACAAGTCAGGACTCGTAGGCAAGTTGCCGAAGTTCGGCACTCCGGATTTTTACGCTCGCATCACGATCGGGGGACAGGAATACTGGACCAGGACCATTCAGCGTTCCCGCGACGTGGAGGACCCCTGGACTGAGATCGCGTTCGCGGACCAGGAGACTAACAGCGTTCCGATCAGGATCGAGGCATACGACGAAGACAGTCTGGACGCTGAAAAGGACCAGAAGTACGACATCAACCCTCTTGTCGGAGAACTTGATCTGAATCTGACTCTGGATTTGGCCGATCTCATACTGTCAGGTGACATCAAGGGCCTTTTTGATTCGGCTTCTCATCCATTCAGTATCGGCGGCGCAAAACCGGACAGTCCGAGAGCGATCCTGAACGCGTGGATATCCAGCGCTCCTCTGAAGTGAGATCCAGTTAAAGAAGAACTTAGATTGCGCGGTGGTTTTCATCGACGAGATTCCTCTGAAGCGGATATACCCCCAGAGATCCACCGCCGAATCCAGGTTCCTAAAGGCCGCATCCGGTCTCCAGGACTTTCAACGGTTCGATTCCTTTCATCTTATATACCTCCGCCCAGGAGCCTTCGTAGTATTCGCCGTAAATGACTATTTCCATGTTTCCGTCACCGTCGAGATCGGCGATAGCGGAGACCTCGTGCCTGTTCGGAGCGCCAAATTCCAGATCCTTGTCTATGAAATCACCTGAAAGGAGTATGTCGCGCCCTTTGCCTTTGTCGATCTTTCGCAAAAGGACGAACGAATACTCGCCCTTTTTTGCCGAAGGCCCGAAGTTCCCGTAGTTGGTTGCACGGATAACCACCTCATCCGCCCCATCCCCGTCAAGATCAACCTTGTAGATCTCCTCGATCTTCACCGTTGGTCGGGTGAATCCTTTTGAAGTGAGGAAGGTCGAAACTATCCTCGTATAAATGGGGCTGCTTTTATCGATCAGCGTGACGACGCGAGGCACCGGATCCCAATCTGCGTTCTTGCCTATGGCGATGCCGGAATCCGCGTTCGGATCTATTTCAACCGCGCGGAATTCAGGGCAAACTTCGTCGTTCTGTTCGGGGGCGAGCCTGGCAGTCGATTTTCCACCGTACTTGTTCACCGAGATTCCCATCGGGGTATTAATGTTTGAAAAGACAATATAGGATTCACCACCCTTGAGCGTTTTGGCAGTCTCAACGCCATCTACGAACTTTCCCTCCTTTACACCGCCAAGAACTGCTCCCAGTTTAAGTTCGAGTATCGGAACGACAGAGCGCTGCCCGTACAACGGTGCGCCCAATGTGATCAATAAGACCAGAGTCGTCAATGTTCTATTCAACATCTTCTTTTTGCCCCCTTGATTGACATAAAGTTAGTCCGCGCCTTGGGTCTTCCGAACCCTGGTTGCGGCTCCAATAGTGTTTCCCGGGAGATCCTGTCGCTCATAGCCACGCCCCTGAAGGACGTGCCGAAATCCGGGCCCCGGAAATATGCCGGCCTTAGTAACGACAGTTGCGGGTTCAGTTTGCGGAATACCAAAGCACCGAAGCGCAACATCCATGCCATCTTCACTCGGTCCAGGAGACTGAAATGACGGGGACCGTGATCGGTCCGACCGCCAATCAACGGCGCCTCCGCCGGACACCGCGGATTATCGCGCACTTCGGCAAGTTGAATTTCATCGGCGGACTACGGATCTTCTCGCCAAAGAGAGCTCCGCCCGGCTTTCAGAACAGAATAGCGATCTTGCGAAAGCAAAGATGCTTGCACTAGGGGACACCCCAAACAAGATCGTCGTCGCGGAGTTTGACGGGGGTTCAGCGGGCAAAACGGTGTTCGAGAAACAGATCGGCAATCTTAACCGGATCAGATGGCGGCACGAGATCTTGACTTCCCCACCCGTAAACGGGCGGGCTAAACTGACCGCCGCTCGCAGCCAGTATTTTTGTCGTCGCGAACGGTTGGGTATAGAATGGCTCTATCGGATCAGATCAAGGGCAATTCGCGCTCCCAATAAATGAAATAAGGAGTTTGGTTATGGACGCAACAATGAAAGCCAAGGAATACGACATTCCGAAATTCAAGGCACAGTATGGAAATTTTATAGGCGGCGAATGGGTTGCGCCGGTCAAGGGTGAGTACTTTGACGACGTGTCGCCGGTGGACGGAAGAGCATTTACGAAAGTCGCTCGCTCAACGGAAGAGGACATCGAGCTGGCGCTTGACGCGGCGCACAAGGCGGCGCCCGGATGGAATAATTCGTCGGCCACGGAGAGGAGCAATCTTCTCTGGAAGATCGCCGACGTGATGGAGGCCAATCTCGAATATCTCGCGCGGGCAGAGACCTGGGACAACGGCAAAGCGATCCGTGAGACGATGAATGCGGACCTGCCGCTCGCCATCGATCATTTCCGCTATTTCGCGGGCGTGATCCGCGCTGAAGAGGGCGACGCGACAGAACTGGACTCGGGCACGGTTTCGCTGAACATCAAGGAGCCGCTCGGCGTTGTCGGGCAGATCATTCCCTGGAATTTCCCGCTGCTGATGGCGACCTGGAAGATCGCGCCCGCGCTTGCGGCGGGAAACTGCACAATAGTGAAACCCGCCGAGCAGACACCTGCGAGCATCATGGTCCTGATGGAACTGATCCAGGACATTCTTCCCCCCGGCGTTCTGAACATCGTGAACGGATTCGGGCCCGAAGCGGGACGTCCTCTCGCGTCTTCGCCGAGGATCGCAAAGGTCGCTTTCACAGGCGAGACCACGACGGGACGTTTGATAATGCAGTACGCTTCGCAGAACCTGATCCCGGTCACGCTGGAGCTGGGCGGTAAATCGCCGAACATCTTCTTTGAGAATGTGATGGAAGCGGACGACGAGTTCTTTGACAAGTGTCTGGAAGGCGCGGTGATGTTCGCCCTGAATCAGGGCGAGGTATGCACGTGCCCTTCACGGATACTCGTTCAGGAGAGCATCGCCGACGCGTTTATCGATCGGGTTGTGGAAAGAACCAAGCAGATCAAGATGGGACATCCGCTGGATCCCGAAACTATGATGGGCGCGCAGGCAAGCGAGGACCAGTACGAGAAGATCCTCAATTACATCAGTATCGGGAAGGAAGAAGGCGCCGAAGTGCTCAGCGGAGGCGAGCCGTTTGAGCAGGACAGCGGTCTTGAGGACGGTTTCTACATTCAGCCCACTTTGTTCAGGGGCAACAACAAGATGCGCGTCTTCCAGGAGGAGATCTTCGGCCCTGTGACCTCGATTACCACTTTCAAGGACGAGGCCGACGCCGTAGAGATCGCGAACGACACGCTTTACGGTCTGGGCGCCGGCGTCTGGACGCGCGACACTCACCAGGCATACGGTATTGCCAGGAAGATCCAGGCCGGAAGGGTCTGGGTGAACTGCTATCATCTTTATCCGGCCCACGCTCCGTTCGGAGGCTACAAGAAATCCGGATTCGGACGTGAGACGCACAAGATGATGCTCGACCATTACAGGCAGACGAAGAACATGCTCATTTCTTACGACAAGAAAGCGATGGGCTTCTTTTAATTCATGTCTTAACCGCGGAAGGGGCGATGTTTCGTCGCCCCTTCTTCTATTGGTAACTTGATGAAAGGAATCCCGAGGGTAAAAGCGACCGAGGCCGCCGAGAGGGTCATTGATCAGCTTCGTGAATCGCACGGCGAGTTGATGTTCCACCAAAGCGGGGGCTGCTGCGACGGTTCTTCGCCGATGTGTTTTCCAAAAGGGGAATTCCTGGTAGGAAACGCTGACGTCTGGCTCGGCGAGATCCACGGATGCGATTTCTACATGGCGAGGGACCAGTTCGAGTACTGGAAGCATACCGAGTTGACCATCGATATCGTGCGGGGCCGCGGAGCGAGTTTTTCGATCGAGATCCCTCTCGGGATCCGATTCGTCACCAAGTCGAGGGTCTTCTCTTTGCAGGAAACGGAAGACCTGATCGAGACCAGGCCCGGAGAGATGATCTAGGACTTATAAACAAAAAAAGGGAAACAGCAGGAATGCTTATGAACAGTACAGTAACGATCTTGGGAATCTCGGGAAGTATCAGAGAGGGATCATACAACAGCAGCGCACTGCGGGCGGCGGGAACGGTTCTGCCCGATGGCGCGAAGCTTGATATTTTTGACATAAAAGACATCCCGATCTTCAATCAGGACGATGTGGACGATCCTCCCGCGATCGTCGTCGATCTCAAGCGCAGGGCCAAGGAGGCGGATGCACTGCTTTTCTCGACTCCCGAATACAATTACTCCGTACCCGGGGTTCTGAAAAACGTCATCGATTGGGGCTCGAGGCCATACGGAGACAATTCCTGGGACGGAAAGCCGGCCGCGATAATGGGCGCTTCGACAGGAACGCTCGGAACCGCGCGCGCCCAGTATCACCTTCGCCAGATCTTTGTGGCGCTCAACATACTAACTCTGAACAGACCGGAGGTGATGATCTCTCACGCCGCCGAAAAGTTTGACGAGCAAGGGAACCTGACCGACGACCAGACAAGAGAGTTCGTGCGGAGCCTGGTGGCAAATCTGGTGGAGTGGACCCGGAAGGTAGGTTAGAGTAGAGTGCTGCCGTTGGGTGCCAGGTACCCGGTAGCAATAGATGGTAGAGGCCCTCAGATCGGATTCGATCTGAGGGCCTCTGTTACAGGCTATTCAATCGCCGTGTTGTCGAACCGATCAGTCAAGATCGAACCGATCCAGGTTCATCACTTTGTTCCATGCGGCGACGAAGTCGTTCACGAACTTAGCGTCCGAGTCTTCGCATCCGTACACCTCAGCGATCGCCCTCAGCTGCGAATTCGATCCGAAGACCAGATCGAAGCGGGTGCCGGTCCATCTGACCTCGCCGGACGCCCTGTCGCGTCCCTCGAACTCTTGCTGATGAGAGCCTTCCACGGACGACCACTTCGTACCCATGTCGAGCAGGTTGACGAAGAAATCGTTTGTCAGCGTTCCGGGACGGTCTGTGAATACGCCGTCTTTCGAACCGCCGTGGTTTGCACCAAGTACGCGCATGCCGCCAACCAGCACCGTCATCTCGGGCGCAGTCAGCGTCATGAGGTTTGCCTTGTCCACCAGGTATTCCTCTGCCGGCCTGTCCTGTCCGTTCCCCAGATAGTTTCGGAAACCATCGGTCTTCGGTTCCAGATAGCCAACAGATTCAACGTCTGTCTGATCCTGCGAAGCATCCATGCGGCCGGGAGTAAAGGGAACCGTAACATCGTGTCCGCCCTTCCTCGCGGCTTCTTCCACAGCGGCGCAACCGCCCAGAACGATCAGGTCGGCAATCGACACCTTCTTCCCGCCGGACTGCGAACCGTTGAATTCGTTCCTGATCCCTTCGATCGTGGACAGGATGCCCGAGAGCGATTCAGGTTCGTTCACTGCCCAGAACTTCTGGGGAGCAAGGCGTATGCGCGCGCCGTTTGCTCCACCGCGCTTGTCGGAGTCGCGATAGGTAGCCGCCGACGCCCAAGCCGTCTTGACCAGCTGCGAAACTGAAAGACCGGAATTGAGTAACTTCGACTTCAAAGCGGCGATGTCATTCGCATCGATCAGCTCGTGATCAACCTCCGGGATCGGATCCTGCCAAAGCAGTTCTTCATCCGGAACAAGCGAGCCAAGGTAGCGAGCTACCGGTCCCATATCGCGGTGAGTAAGTTTGTACCAGGCTCTCGCGAATGCGTCGGCGAATTCGTCCGGGTTCTGATGGAACCGCTCGGAGATCTTGCGGTATTCGGGATCCATGATCATCGAGAGGTCGGTCGTTGCCATCATCGGCAGGACCTTCTTCGAAGGATCACCTGCATCGGGAACCAGCCTTGCGGCCTCTTCATCTTTCGGCTTCCACTGATTCGCTCCGGCGGGGCTCTTTGTCAATTCCCACTCATAGCCAAACAGGTTATCGAAATAGCCGTTGTCCCACTCGATGGGGTTGTTCGTCCAGGCGCCTTCAAGACCGCTTGTGATCGCGTCAGTCCCGACGCCCGTTCCGTAATTGTTCTTCCAGCCGAAACCCTGCATTTCGATGGGGGCTCCTTCCGGTTCGCGCTCAAGATTATCTTCAAGGGCTGCGCCATGGCACTTTCCAAAAGTGTGGCCGCCGGCGACCAAAGCTACGGTCTCTTCGTCGTTCATCGCCATCCGCTTGAAGGTTTCGCGGATGTCTTTCGCGGCTGCGATGGGATCCGGGTTGCCGTTCGGTCCCTGCGGGTTCACATAGATCAGACCCATTTGTACCGCGCCGAGCGGGTTAGCGAGCTCGCGGTCACCGCTGTATCTCTCATCGCCGAGCCACTCGGTC
>JAHEEZ010000397.1 GCA_024640445.1 Acidobacteriota bacterium
CGGCCAGGGAAACTCCTTTTTCGGATACAGATCAGGAGAACTCAACACCGCGAATTACAATTCATTTTTTGGCTTTGACTCCGGCGCAGTGAACACGTCGGGGATTCGCAATTCTTTTTTTGGAACATTCAGCGGATTTGATAACACGACAGGTACCTCAAATTCCTTCTTTGGTTATGGTTCAGGCGCCAACACTTCGACAGGCTCAGACAACTCATTCTTCGGAAACAATGCGGGGATCTCAAATACTACAGCTTCGAGTAATTCGTTCTTTGGGTCTAACGCAGGTGCCGCCAATACGACAGGCAAGGACAATTCATTCTTTGGAAGCGGCGCCGGGGAAAACAACATCACCACGACCGATCCAAATGAGGGAAGCAGCAATACATTCATCGGCCGAAACGCGGGAAACGCGAACACTACCGGCCTCAGGAATACTGCCGTCGGCGCATTTGCGCTTTGGCGGAACGAAACGGGATCGAACAACACCATCGTCGGCCGCGCGGCGGCGGATATGAACACTACCGGCGACTACAACACGTTAATCGGTACTTTCGCCGGAAACATCAACACGACGGGACATAGGAACACATTCGTCGGCGGAGGCGCCGGCAACGCGAATGTGGACGGAACCTACAATACCTCGCTTGGCTTCGACTCGGATGTATCCACGGGGAACTTGACCTACGCGACGGCGATCGGGGCAGGTGTGATTGTCTCCACCAGCAACACAATTCAGCTGGGACGAGTCGGCGGCAGCGACAAGGTCGTGATACCGGGACTTGGGTCCGCAGGCGCGGTCACGCTCTGCCGAAACGGCTCCGATCAAATATCCACTTGCTCATCTTCGATCCGCTACAAGAACAATGTCGAGGACTTCACATCCGGGATCGATCTGATCAAACGGCTCCGGCCTGTTTCATTCAACTGGAAGGACGGCGGAATGCTCGACGTGGGTCTTGTAGCCGAGGAAGTTGCTGCAGTCGAGCCTTTGCTTACCACGACGAACTCAAACGGCGAGGTCGAGGGCGTCAAATACGACCGCGTCGGCGTGGTGCTTGTGAATGTGGTGAAGGAACAGCAGACGGAGATCGATTCGCTTCGGGACGAAGTGAAAATTGAAAAAGAAAAAGGTAGAAAGCAGGAAGAGGAATTAAGGTCTGTGAAGTCAGAATTGGCAGCAATTAAGGCACTCGTCTGCGCGTCGAATCCCGGCGCGGCAGTCTGCAAGATGGAAGGAAACTAACAGGATGGACAGGATGAAAAGGATAGCTGGTTCTGAGTTGCAATCGCGAATCGGTTTCGGAGTCGCTCCCGCGGCTCTGCCGCCTGGATGTGCGGAAAGGCTCAGCCTTTCCGATCCGGTCTTAACCAAACCTTCGCGAGGGCAGAACCCTCGCTTTGAATCAGAGCAGCCGCGGCCGGTAAGCCAAAGGCTTACCGCACATCAAGGCGGCAAAGCCGCGCAAGCCGAAAAGAAAAGGATGGGAAATATGGAAAATTCAAATGTAAGAATGAAGAGTGAGATGGGGACGTCCCATGGCGATACTGTCCGCTCGGCAACACATCGGGTGGCTGTTCCCGGCCCCGAAGGATCTTCTCATTTTCCATTTTCAATTTTCAATTACCTATCCTATCCATCCTGTCTATCCTGTCTGGTTCTTCTTTTCCTCGCCATCAGTACTCTGTCCCAATCCGGAGGAACGTTCGAGATAAAGAAGTCGGTGATCGCATCTGGAGGCGGAGTGGCAACGGGCGGGACGTTCTCGCTCGATTCGACGATCGCAGAGCCCGTGGCTGGGACGAACAGCACCGGCGGGAACTTCTCACTTGTCGGAGGCTTCCGTGCCGATTCCGCTCCGGAGATGGTTGCCAATCTGGCCGTCTTCGACTTTGACGGGGATGGAAGGACCGATGTGTCCATCTTCCGTCCGAATCCGCCTTCCCTGCTCGACAACCTTGCCCCCGAAGGCTCTTCTTCGCAGTGGTGGATCCTGAGAAGCCAGACCGTCACCGCTCTCGGCATCACCTTCGGCGCACCTTCCGACTATCTCGTCCCGGCTGACTTCACAGGGGACGGAAAGGCTGACGTCGCTTTCTTCCGTCCTTCGAACTCGACCTGGTACGTACTCAGGAGCGAGGACTTCACATTCTACGCGTTCCCATTCGGAGGCGCGGGAGACATACCGGCTCCCGGAGACTTCGATGGTGACGGGACAGCCGATCCCGCAGTCTATCGCCCCTCCTCGGGCACGTGGTTCATTCTGCGTTCCTCGGACTCCGGCGTGTCGGTTGTCCCGTTCGGTGTCGCGGAGGACAAGCCGACGGTGGCTGACTTCGACGGAGACGGGAAAGACGACGTGGCGGTCTATCGCCCAAGTGTGAATCAATGGTGGCAGTTGAGGTCTACGGCGGGAGTGCTGGGGCTGCAGTTCGGAGCTCCGGGCGACCGCT
>JAHEEZ010000398.1 GCA_024640445.1 Acidobacteriota bacterium
GTGCGATACCGATCGAGGGGTACGAGATGCTGAAGGGGTTGAGCGGGATCTCGACGCACGAACATCGGGAAGAGGTTCCGGTGATCGCAAATTCGCAGAATTACGAATGGCTTTCGCGCGAGGTCGAATCCGTGATCGAAAAGAGGCCCGGCATTCACGGAATTTATCTGCGCCGCCACGGGCTCTACACATGGGGTTCGACCATAGCCGACGCAAAGAGGCATATCGAGATATTTGAGTTTCTTTTTGAGGCGGAAGGGAGGCGGGTTCTCAATTGCCAATGACCAATGGTCAATGAAGACTGAATTATGGCTATTCTTTCAATACCACAACGAGACTTCTGTACGGACGATCCCGCAAAGATCGCTGAACACCTTGCGGGAGCCGGGATCGTTTATGAGCAGTGGGACACAGGTGGGCTGAGGGTCGGTGAAGACGCCGCAGAGGCTGAGATCCTGGAAGCTTATTCCGATGAGATCGAGCAGTTGAAGGTATCCGGAGGTTATGTGACGGCGGATGTCATAGACGTTTCGCCCGACACGCCCGGTCTTGACGAAATGCTCGCGAAGTTCAACAAGGAACACTGGCACGACGAGGACGAGGTTCGTTTCATCGTGAAGGGCCACGGCTTGTTCCATATCGCTCAGAAGGATGGCCCGGTCCTCGCAATCGAGATGGAAGCCGGCGACCTGATCCGCGTTCCGAGGGGAACTTTGCATTGGTTCGACCTTTGCGCCGACCGCACCGTCCGCGCGATCCGTCTGTTCCAGGACGTCTCCGGATGGACGCCGCATTATACAGACAGCAGGAACGAGGACGGATATCAGCCGCTGTGCTTTTCTTCAATGATCAGCGAGCAGTGAGCATCGATCAATGAAGATTGCGGGGACTGGGCATTGCAGTTTCAATGATCAGAAGACAGGAGACAGGAGACAGGAGACAGGAGACAGGAGACGGGAGACAGGAGACGTAAGACAGGAGACAGGAGACGGAAGACAGGAGACGGATGAATGGGTGTATCAGTAGCCCAAGCGCCTGCGCGGGCTTCCTCAACGAATCGTGCGTTTCGCCTGTCGGCAACAAGGCTTAAGTTGAGCATTAATCTCCGCGCTGAGCACTCCTCCAATCGGTGTGTGAAAAGTCTTCGCTGAACGCAGGTCATTGAAACATGATCGATGACCATTGATCGATGAAAATTGAAAAATGAAAGCCCTTCTCCTCGACATTGAAGGAACCACAACGCCGATCGACTTTGTTCACAAGGTTCTGTTCCCGTATTCACGAGCCCGTATGGATGCGTTCGTTGAGGAACATTTCGCGGAACTCGGGGCGGAGATCGAGGCGCTCTCAAGAGAATCCGAGGCGGATATTTCGAACGGAACCTATTCTGGCTATTTCAATAAGAATTCGCCGTCGTCGATTTCGGGATATCTAAAATACCTCATCGAAAGCGACAGGAAGTCCACGCCGCTGAAAACTATCCAGGGCTCCATATGGAGGCGAGGCTACGAGTCCGGTGATCTTGTGTCGCAGGTCTATGAAGATGTACCGATGGTTCTCCGGGATTGCAAAGACAAGGGCATCTCGGTCAATATCTATTCTTCCGGCAGCGTTTTGGCGCAAGTGTTGTTGTTCCGTCATACGGACCGAGGGGACCTGACCAACCTTATCGACAACTATTTCGATACGAACATCGGACACAAGCGGGAGAGAGGATCGTACAGGGTGATCGCGGAGCGGATTGGGAAGGAAAGGGGCGAGATCATCTTCGTTTCGGATGTCGAAGCGGAACTCGACGCGGCGGCGGCATCGGGAATGGACACATGGCTTGCGGTCCGCGAAGGGAATCCTCCGCAGGAAAACCGCTCGGGGCACAAAGTGATCAATTCGCTTGCGGAACTGGCAGGAAAGGGAATAGTCGGGGCGATCTGAGGAATTATCGGACCTATGGAAAACAGTAAATTTGAAACTGCCACGCTTGGCGGGGGATGTTTTTGGTGTTCGGAGGCGGTCTTCGATTCACTTAAGGGCGTTGAGGAAGTCGTTTCCGGATATTCGGGCGGGCACGTTGAAAATCCGACTTACCAGGAAGTTTGCGGCGGGGGAACCGGCCACGCGGAGGTCATTAACGTCAAGTTCGATCCTGAAGTGATCTCGTTCCGCGAGGTCCTGCAGATCTTTTTCGCGACGCACGATCCAACAACTCTCAACCGCCAGGGGAATGACCTCGGCACCCAGTACAGGTCCGCCGTTTTCTATCATTCGGAAAGCCAGAAAGAGACGGCGGAAGAAGTGATCCGCGAGATCACCGAAGAGGAGATTTATGACGATCCCATAGTCACCGAGGTGACTGAATTCTCTGTTTTCTATCGGGCCGAGGATTATCACCAGGATTACTTCGTCAATAACTCTGAACAGCCGTACTGCACGGCGGTCGTGGCTCCAAAAGT
>JAHEEZ010000161.1 GCA_024640445.1 Acidobacteriota bacterium
AAGGCCTGCCGTTCGACTCGCAGCCAAGGTACTCACCTGACGGAAGTATGATCGCGTTCATCAGCGACAGAAGCGGATCGTACAACCTTTGGATCTCGAAGGCGGACGGCTCCGAAGCCAAGCAGATCTCCAAAGAACAGCAGGCGGAATTCATTTCTCCCGAATGGACCGTCGACGGCAACTACGTGATCGTTTCCAAGGCCACTCCGAGTTCGGGCAGCGCGGAACTATGGATGTACCACAGGCAGGGCGGTTCGGGTCTGAAGATGTCAAAAGGGAGCGGCCCTGGGGGTGGAGGCGACGGTCCTCCGGCACCGGGACCGGCATACTACGGCGCCGCGCCGTCGTCAGACGGAAGATATCTCTACTTTGCACAGCAGGGTCCAAGGGGAGGGGCTCGACTGAACGTCCCCGATTGTCAGATCGTCAGACGCGTGATCGCGGACGGCGAAGAGGATCCGATGACTTTCGAAGCGGGAAACGCTTTCAGACCCGCAGTTTCTCCCGACGGTACGAATCTGGTTTACGGCAGCCGATTTGAAGGAAAAACGGGTTTGAAGGTGATGGACCTGGAATCCGGGGAAGAACGCTGGCTGAAATATCCGGTTCAGAGGGATGAGCAGGAATCAAGACCGACGCGCGATCTGCTTCCGGGCTACGCGTTTCTTCCGGACGGGAGATCGATAATTGCCGCATATGGCGGAAAGATCAAGAAGATCGATCTGGGATCGGGCGAAGAATCGATAGTTCCGTTCAGTGCGGACATAAAACTGGACATCGGACCGAACCTTTACGTGAAACACAAGTTCGACGACGGTCCGGTCAAGGCAAGGCTCGCCCAGGAGCCCGAGGTCTCGCCGGACGGCAAGACCATCGCTTTCTCCGCACTCGCTGCTGTTTACACGATGCAGATTCCGGTCGGTACGCCGAAACGCCTGACCTCCACGGAGAACGCGCGGGAATTCCAGCCTTCTTTTTCTCCGGACGGAAACTGGATCAGTTTCGTCACCTGGTCAACGAAGGGCGGACATATCTGGAAAATGAGGGCCGACGGAAACGGACAGCCGATCCGACTGACGCGGGTCCCGGCGTTTTACAGGGATCCCGTCTGGAGTCCCGCGGGTGACATCGTCTTCGCACTTCGAACCTCCAGGCTCACAAGGGTCAATCACCCCTCGGATTTCCTTGGTCCGCAGCCGGGTCTGGACATTGTCAGAATTCCCTCAGCCGGAGGTGATGCGGTGACTGTCGTGCCTTCGCGAGGTCTCGGCAAGCCGCACTTCGGCCCTGAAAAAGACAGGCTGTACGTTTACGGGAACGACGGGCTGATCTCCTTCAGATTCGACGGATCAGACAGGAAGATCCATTTGAAGGTCGTCGGAAAGAGCCGCGGCGCGAGGCCCAATCCCGCCCGGGACGTAAGGATTAGCCCCGACGGAACGATGGCGATGGCGCTGCTCACAAGCCAGCTTTATGTGTTCCCGGTTCCTCGCGGCTCGCTGGAAGCTCCGACGATCGATGTTACAAAGCCGGCAGTTCCGGCAAAACAGCTCACCACGATCGGAGCTGACTCGTTCACCTGGGCTGACAAGGGAAAGACACTTGGCTGGGCGGTCGGCGCCAGCTTCTTCCGAAAGCCGCTGGCCGATGTGGATTTTGAAGCCAAAAAGCCTGAAAAGAAGGAAGACGGCGAAGAGAAGAAGGATGAGGCCGACGCTCCGGCGATCAAGAAGGCGCCCGAAGCCCAAGAGGTCGCGATAACAGTTGAGCGTCCGCGGTACACGCCGAAGGGAACATTCGTGATTCGCGGGGCGAAGGCGATCACGATGCGGGGCAACGAAGTGATCGAGGACTCGGATATCGTGGTGACCGACAACAGGATCGCGGGGATAGGCAAACGCGGTTCGGTAACGATTCCGGCGGATGCGAAGGTGATCGACGCGCGGGGCAAGACGGTGATACCGGGCCTCATAGACATCCACGCGCACTGGGAGGTCCGGCATCAGGTCCTGGACACGGAGGATTACACCTTCTGGTCAAATCTCGCCTACGGTGTTACTACCGGGCGCGATCCGCAGACCAACACGAACGATACGTTTGCCTACCAGGATCTTGTCGACACGGGAGACATGATCGGGCCAAGGATCTTCACTACCGGCCCAGGGATCTTTTCGGACACCGACTTTCAATCGTATGAAGAAGCGCGCGACACGATCGCGAGGTACAAGAAGTATTACCGGACGGAAACTCTGAAATCTTACCTCGTCGGAAACAGGAAACAGAGGGAATGGGTGGTCCAGGCGTCGAAGGAACTCGGCATCATCCCGACGACCGAAGGCGGAAGCAACTTTGAAATGGACCTTACTCACGCTGTCGACGGCTTCGCCGGCAACGAGCACGCGCTTCCCATAGTTCCGATCTACAACGACGTGATACAGCTTTTCGCGAAGACCGGGATCACATACACCCCGACCCTGCTCGTCGCTTACGGGGGCCCGCAGGGCAAATACTATTTCTTTGAGACGACCGACGCCTACAACGACAAGAAGCTTCGCCGGTTCAACCCGCTGGCAGTGCTCGACGAAAAGACCGCCCGACTGCCGTTTTTCCGCGAAGGCGAGTATATCTTCCCCGAGATAGCGAAATACGCGAACGCGATCTATCAGGCAGGAGGCAAGATCGGGCTCGGAGGCCACGGCGAACTGCAGGGTCTACAGTGCCACTGGGAAATGTGGGCCCTCGGAATGGGTGGAATGAAGAATCATGACATTCTGCGGGTAGCGACCCAATACAGCGCCGAAGCACTCGGATATGGCGACGAACTCGGGAGCCTTGAGAAAGGCAAGATGGCGGATCTGCTCATTCTGAACGGAGACCCTCTCGCAGACATACGGAACAGCAACACGGTACGGTATGTGATCAAGAACGGCGAGATATTCGAGGGCGACACATTGAACCAGATCTGGCCTGAGAACAAGCCGCTTCCGGAAGGGTGGTGGTGGAAAGGACTGCCGGAATAGGCTTTCGTGTTTCCGTTGAAGATGACAGAACGGTTTTCAGTTTCAGAAGGAGTCAGGCCGGTCTCACACTTCATTCTCAGGAACATGCGAGCGGCCCGCAAGTATGAGGTAGGCATACATCGCGAGGCCGGTCGTTATTCCCGTAGCAAATTTTACATAGGCGGGAAGGTTTGAGGGGGAAAGAAACCCCTCGATTATTCCCGCGCCCACCAGAAGGAATGCGCAGCCAACCGCAAGTTTGACCGCCTTGATCCCGCGGCGCTTAAGCGAATCCATCCTTGAAAGGTCTCCCGGGTTGATTATCGAATAGCCGATAAGCAGACCCGCGCCGCCGGTGATGAAAATGCAGGACAGTTCGACGACGCCGTGACCGACCATGAATGTCGCCAGTTCCCCTCCGAACGATGGATTTGCGCGGAAACAGGTCCCCAATACACCGCCGACCATCAATCCGTTCGTCGCCAGAATGTAGAGCGAGCCCAGCCCGAGAAGTGCCCCGAATGCGAACGCCATAAACGCGACCTGAATATTGTTTGTAAGTATCTGGCTCGAACCGACCTGATTCGCCTGGTTCAGTTCCAGCCACCAGCGCGTGTCCGTCTGCGCGAAGCTCTGTACCTGCGTAAGGCCAAGCGCGTCGGAGAACGCCTGGTCGTTGTAACTCAGCGCGAATGCGAGGATCCCGCAAAAAGCGAATACCGCGAACGCGGTCAGGGTGAAACCGGCGGTCTCACGGAACACCCTCGGGAATTCTCTTGAGAAGAACCGCCAGATAAGTCCCGCGCCCTGACCATCCGCTCTGTAAACCATTCCATGCGTCCGGATCACAAGGCTGTTGAGATAGTTGATCAGTTTCTTGTCCCTTGTTTCAGCACGCGCTATGGCAAGATCAGCGGCCGCTCGCCTGTATAACTCCCCAAGCTCCCGGACCTCTGAACGCGGAAGGCCTTTCAGGCCGGCGACACCGTCGGTCTTGCCGAGGAGTTCTTCAAGCCGCTTCCAGTTATCCTTTCTTTCTTCTATGAACTTTTGCATTTGAACAGGCAGGGAACGGGATTTCGAGATTATACATTGCCTCGCTTCCCGCTTAAACATAGAATCGATTCCTTACGATGTCGAACGAAGCGAAGAAATTCCACGAAGAGGCCGCGATCGTCAAGTCCTATGACTACACGACTTCCAAAAGGCTGTTCAGTTATCTGAAGCCCTACTGGAAGATGATGATCTTCGCACTCGTACTCACGCTTGCGACGAACATACTGATCAGTCTCCAGCCCTACTTCACCAAAGTAGCGGTGGATGATTTCATCGTTCCCAAGAACACAGAAGGCATATGGCTGTTCGCGCTCGCGTTCTTCGGCCTGTTCCTGTTCCGTTTTGTCTTTTCCTACCTGCAGGAGATCCTCCTCAACGTGGTCGGCCAGAAGGTGATGTTCGATCTGAGGACTCAGATCTTCACCAAGCTGCAGGAACTCCAGGTTTCTTACTACGACAGGCATCCTGTAGGCAGGATCATTACACGGCTGACGTCCGACGTGGATTCGCTCAACGAGCTGTTCACATCGGGGGTTATCGAAGGCCTTGGCGACATGGTCGTTATCTTCGCGATCCTGGGAGCGATGTTCTGGCTCGACTGGCAGCTTGCGATCGTCTCGCTCCTGACCGTGCCGCTTCTGATTGTCGCAACGAACTGGTTCCGCAAGCGTGCGAGGATAGGCTTTGACAAGGTCCGGACCCGGATGGCGAAGATCAATGCTTTCCTTCAGGAACACATTTCCGGCGCGCAGACGGTTCAGCTGTTCAACGCCGAGCAGAAATCCCGCGACCGATTTCACGAGATCAACGACGATTACCGAAAGGCGAACATCGAGACGATCTACTATTACTCGGTATTTTATCCGATGGTCGAGCTGATCGGAACGACCGGGATCGCGGTGATAATCTGGTTCGGCGGTTACAAGATCCTGACCGGCGCGTCCGCCGCGGGTCCGGCTTTGACGATCGGGACCGTGATCGCGTTCATACAGTATTCGCAGCAGCTCTTCCAGCCGATCAGGAACCTTTCGGACAAGTTCAACGTGCTCCAGGCGGCAATCGTCGCGTCCCACAGGGTCTTCCTTCTCCTTGATGAAGAGATAGAGATCGTTCAGCCGCAAGTACCGAAGCAGAGCGGACGGGCAAGGGGCCGTATAGAATTCCGGAATGTGTGGTTTGCTTACAAGAATGACGACTGGGTCTTGAAAGACGTGTCATTCTCGATCGAGCCCGGCGAGAGCATCGCGCTTGTCGGCCACACGGGTTCCGGCAAGACCACGGTGACCAACCTGCTGATGCGCTTTTACGATGTGCGAAAAGGCACGATCCTCCTGGACGGGGTCGATATCAGAGAATGGGATCTGACATCGCTCCGCAAGAACTTTGCCGTCGTATTGCAGGACGTCTTCTTGTTTTCAGGGACGATCGGCGACAACATACGGCTCGGGAACGAGGATATACCGGATGAAAAGGTCGAATGGGCGGCCAGAGAGGTGTCTGCCGATCCGTTCATCACTAAGCTCCCGAAAGGTTATTCTTCGCTTGTCCGTGAACGGGGCGCGGGACTTTCCGTGGGTCAGAAACAACTGGTATCATTCGCCCGCGCTCTTGCTTTCGAGCCCTCGATACTGATCCTCGACGAGGCCACAAGCTCTATCGACACTGAAACCGAGCAGCTGATACAGCGCGCCGTAAACAGGATAATGCAAGAAAGAACGTCACTCGTCGTCGCACACAGGCTTTCGACGATCCAAAGGTGTGACCGGATCCTTGTTTTCCACCACGGCGAGCTTCGCGAGATGGGGTCTCACAATGAACTGATAGGTGAGAGGGGCCTGTACTGGCGACTGTTCCAGCTTCAGTACGGAAAGGAAACCGTACCGGGCGGTGACGGACAGGGTTCAGGCGGTTTGAGGGCATCGCTCGCTCGCGACTCGTAAATTGTTCGCTCCAAAAGGTGGATTTGGATATAATCACGATTTGAAATGTCCCCTGAGAATGACCAGATAGAACAGTTGCTTAACGAATGCTCCGGGCAAATGCGCGGAATATACGATTCGTGTGTCGAGAACGCCCCGAATTTCGGAGTGACGTTCGATACATTCTCGTCCTCCCTTCGCCAAAGCGTTCTCAAGTTCCTTTACAGGGAGGGCTGGGACCTGCCCTTGAAAGCGGACGTCCGGGACTTCCTGGATTCGATACTCGCTGACGATCTGTTTCTGGCTCTGGCCTGCGCTGCCGGAAACGAGCGTGCATGGTGGGAATTCGATCATCAGCACAGGGCGTACCTGGAAAGAATTTCAAGACATTTGGCAAGTACCGACCTCACCGCGCAGGAAGTCGTCGACATGGTTTACGTCGAACTTTACGGAACCCGTGTTGTGGAAGGCGAACGCGTGTCTAAGTTCGGCACTTACAGTGGAAAGGGTTCGATCCGGGGGTGGCTGCGGACGGTAATCTGGCACGCGCTCGTCGATATGCACCGTGCCAGCCACGATGAGGTCTCGCTCGATGGAATGACCGAAGCTGTAGGCGAGGGTTACACGCATTCCACATTCGCGGACACCGATCTCGGCGGCGAGGATCGGATGATGGAAAAGCTCGCCCACCAGCGGTATAAGAAGGCGACCCTCGAAGCGATTCGCAGTGCTTTCTCCGGTCTGGGCGATCACGAAAAACTGCTCTTGCTTTTTTACCACGCTGAGGATCTCAAGCTTAGGGAGATCGCTCGCCTGGCCGAGTCCCCCGATTCACCGCTGCGGGAGTGGTTTCAAAGACGTTCCGCCGCACGGAAGAAAGACCCGACCGCTAAGATCCACGAGTCGACGATAATGCGCTGGCTGGATAAGACCTACAAGTTAGTTCTTGAAAACTTTTGCGTTGAATTGAACCGGTCCCACGGATTTAAGGATGAGGAGATCGATATCTGCATCGAACTCGCCACAAAAGATCTTGCGGACCCCGACCTTTACCGGAATCTCGCCTCAAATGCCTGAGAAGCGGCCCATCGGATTGTGAAAGACAGCAGAATGAATAATTCGAAATAAAATTTGCGATTACGGCAAATCCACGGCGGTCAGTCGTCTGTCGACCGGAGGCGCATAGAATCTATGAACAATAAAGGGCAGGACAATACCAGGGATACGAGGTTCAGGGAACTGCTTGGCGGTTACTTGCGCGTCGGCGCGTCTTCTTCGGAATTCGGCGAGTCACATCACCTCGACGGTGATGTGATCGCGGCATTCGTTGAAGGAAATCTTTCTCAGCGGGAGGCGGGTCCCATCACTACCCATCTGGTCGATTGTTCCTTTTGCAGGCACAAGACCGCGGACCTTGTCAGGCTTGATCTGCAGTTCGCTGAAGAATCAACTGAAACCGCTGCGCCCGTTTCCGAACCGACAAGAGTCGCCGACGTGCTCTCCGGAATTCTTGGGCGGATATTCGGATCCGCGGAAGGTGCGGTGTTTGCGCACGAGGAAAGAATTGATGAATCGGATCCCGAACCTGCGGCAAAAGAAGAGGAAGAGTAGACCCTTAGTAAGATCTGTAATCCGCCGAACGGGCGGTCGCTAGAAGCGGCCGCCCGTTTCATTGTATTGTCGGCCTTTGAATGGGTTATCGGCGGGCTTCCCGTAAAACTGTGAAAAGAGTTTCATAAGAGATATAATGCGAATTCGCAAATCCGAAGAATGATCTGAACTTGGCCCCTATTTGTACCAGATGGACGCAGACTGTACAGCCGACGAGAAGAAACTTTCTGTTGAGAGGGTCGCAGTTGCCGATCTTCCCACCCAGGTCGGGGAATTCAAGATCGCGGGGTATCGTTCCCTTACAAGCGGAGAAGAGTTCGTTGTGCTGTTCAAGGGTAAAATGGAACGCGGTGTGCCGACACTGGTAAGGATCCATTCGCAATGCCTCACCGGTGACGTGTTCGGTTCGATCAAGTGCGATTGTGGTCCGCAGCTTCACAAGGCAATGGAAATGATCGAGGAAGAAGGCCGGGGCGCGATCGTATATCAGCAGCAGGAAGGCCGCGGTATAGGGATCGTCAACAAAATACGCGCGTATGCGCTTCAGGACGAGGGGGCCGACACTGTTGAGGCAAACGAGAAACTCGGCTTTGCAGTTGATGCGAGAGAATATCAGCAATGCGCGGAGATACTCTTTGATCTGGGACTCTGTGAGGTCCGGGTGATCTCCAATAATCCTGACAAGATCAAGGCCCTGGAAGACGCTGGTCTGAGGATCGTCGAGCGCGTACCGATCGAGGTCAAAGCAAAAGAGCCGGCCGCTCATTACCTTCGCACAAAGAAAGAAAAAATGGGCCATCTCCTCGAGTTTGAGGAATAGGCCGC
>JAHEEZ010000162.1 GCA_024640445.1 Acidobacteriota bacterium
CTCTGCGGCTAAACCGGCCTTCGATCAACCGTTCTCGTTGTTCTCGCTCTGGGTTTTCGTCTTCTTCGGAGCGGCGACGGCCTCCGGCAGAGGCAGACCGACCGCGTCCGACTTCGTTTCCGGTGAATCGATCTCCAACTCCGGCTCCGATTCCGTGACGATCATCTTGCCTGCCTGTTTGGCGAACGTAAGTTTCTCTTCCCCAGCGTCAAAATCGACCAATACCAGGTCCCCTGTCTCCACCTGCTCCGTGGCCACAAGGTTCGAGAGGGGATAGACGAGAAATCGCTCGATCGAACGTTTCAGATGCCTCGCACCGTACTTCAGATCGATGCCCTCCTTTAGAAGGAATTCCTTGGCTCCTTCCGCGCACTCGAATATGAATTTCGTGCCGGCGGACTGCGTGATCCTGTCCTGGACCGACGCGAGTTCGATATCCAGGATCTTACGCAGATGATGCTCCTTCAGGCTCCTGAACACGACGACCTTGTCGATCCTGTTCATAAATTCCGGTGAGAACTTCCGTCTTGCCGCTTCCAGGGCAGTACGGTAGATCTTTGTGTCGATCTCGGTGTCTTCGGGATTGTTGTTCGCTTTTATCGGCGCGAAACCTATCCCGCCCGAAATCATTTCCGACATCTCCCTGGCTCCCAGGTTCGAGGTCATTATCACGATCGTGTTCGAAAAATCGACGTTGCGATTGTCGCCCAGCGTCAGCGTCGCTTTGTCCAGGATGCCGAGAAGTAGCTGCCATAGCGAATCCGACGCCTTCTCGATCTCGTCAAAGAGTACGAAGGTCAGCTTGGTTTCTTCCGTATGGCTCTTGTCCAGATTCTCCTGCGTGAGCATCGGCGAGGTTTCCCTGTGGCCCAGATAGCCCGGAGGCGAGCCGATCAGTTTTGCGATCTCGTGCGAATGCTGGAATTCCGCGCAGTCTATCTTCACAACGGCGTGTTCGTCATCGAAGAGAACCCCGGCGGCGGCCTCGACTACGCGAGTCTTTCCTGACCCGGTGGGACCCAGGAAAAGCAACGTTCCGAGAGGCCGCGTGGGATTCTGCATCCCGGCCAGATAGATCTGGTAAAGACCGCTCATACGCCGTACGGCGCGCTCCTGGCCCACAATCAGCGCCAGCAGTTTGTCCTCGAAATCCGCAGCTCGCGGACTCTTCTTGTCAGGATTCAGGAATATAGGCCCGTCCGCTTCTTTCTGTATTTTCGCCGTATCGTTTGTCATCAGGGTATTCTCCTCAAAATGGGCTTTCCGCTCTTTTGAGATGCAAGAGTGCCCGCCGAGCTATCAAAATGACATCGCCCTCTTGGGCTCTGTCCGTGTCGTAACCGATGATTTCAAAAGGTTTTTCGTTCGCTGAATGGAAAGTGGAAGCTTCAGATCCGAGGGATTGAGCCGTTTCCGAGCAAGAATGGCTCACCTCACAAAGGATTAACACAAAAACAGATGGATGTGCAAGTGAAGCCACGGCGTGAACGGGCCGAAACAAATCTGATTTCCTGGTGCGTTTAAGGAATAATCACCGGAAGCATTAGTATTAAGAGGTTGCGGGTTTCCGCCCGCGAGTTCTTCCGAGAGGTGCTGTATTGATCAGATCACTAAAGCGAAAGACCGAAGAAGAAAAACGGTGGGAAAATTTTGAGCGGGAGGCCATGCCGCTCTCTCCTGACCTGTTCAGGGTCGCTATGTATCTGAAACGCGACCGGGACCTGGCGGAGGACCTTTTGCAGGAAACGATGATGCAGGGGCTGAAGTCATTTCACCGGTACGAAACCGGCACGAACTGCAAGGCCTGGCTGACGACAATAATGTACAACACGCATTACAAGCAGCTCCGAAAGCAGACCAATATGAAGCTTGTGGCGGACCCTGAAGACAGGATCGCCCAGACCCTTGCCTTCGAGCCTTCGATCCCGCAAAAGCTGACCGATGAAGATGTGATCGAGGCGGTCAAGAAAGTACCCTCGCTTTTCAGGGAGGTGATACTTCTCTGCGACGTGGAGGATTTCTCATATAAGGAAATTTCGGCAATGCTCGAAATCCCGATCGGCACGGTCATGTCCAGGCTTCACAGAGGCAGGAAGCTTCTGCGAGGGGAGTTGGCCATCATTGCCAGAGACTACGGGATCGGCGAGGACGCTGACAGAGACAACGTCGCAATGTTCACCAGCAAAGGAGGGAAATCTTGATGAACTGCAGGGATTTCCGTGAATTTATTGATTCATATCTGTCAGACGAACTTCTGACGGAAACCAATCACGATATTATCAGGCATGTTGAAGAGTGTCCTGAATGCCGGGCAGAGATCGAAGCCCGCCGGCACGTCAGGGCGAGGCTCAGATCCGCTATGCGAAGCGCTCCGGACTTTCAGATCTCCGGAAGGTTCGATAACCATCTTCGTGCATCGCTAAAGAATGAATCCGGAGTTGAAAAGCGCAGTAGGTGGAGTTTCGGTTTTGGACGATCCTGGGTGGCGGTTGCTGCGGCCGCGGGACTGGTCGTCGCCGTAACGTTTGGAGTTCTTTATTATGGCCGGACGGACGGGAGCGGGATCGAGATCGCCAGTGCGGGGCCTGCCATTCCCGTGAGTGCGCTTCCGGCAAGCAGCCTGGTAAATCTGGCCGCCGAAGATCACGACCATTGCGCGGTGAAATACGCATCTGAGAAGCCGCCGGTGGAGGTTGCTCAGGTCCCTGTCAAATTCAGGGACATCGCCAATGTCGTGTCGCACGAACTTAAGAACGTGTTGAAGAACTGTGATTTGATCGACTCGCATTCGTGCAAGTTCGGCAAAGCGAGGTTTACTCACGTGATCCTCAGGGACGGCAACAATATGATCTCGGTTCTCGTCACCAATGACGACGCGGATAGAAAGGATGTCGCCAGCAAGATACTCAGTTTTGCGTCCGAGAAGTATTCGATCTCGCAGTTCGATTTTGACAAGCGGGCGATCTTTGTCGTCTCCAGTCTGGACAACGAGACCAACGCACAGGCGGCGCAGGCGCTATTCGTTCCGATCAGAAAGCATCTTGAGGACCCGGTCCTCCTTGGAACACGACCCGCATTGCTTATGGCAAGATAGGCCGTTTTCAGATCAAGAAAAGGGCAGTCCCGGTTCGACCCGGAACTGCCCTTTATTCTTCTTAGCTACCGCAACCCTAATCGTTGTTGTAATCCATACCCAGATGGGTGATCAGATCTTCCCCCTTCAAGAACCGAAGGGTATTCTTCAGCTTTTTCAACTGAATGAATATGTCGTGCTCCGGGTAAAGCCCCGGAACCGTCTGCGGCGATTTGAAGTAGAAGGAGAGCCATTCCTGAATCCCCTTCAGACCCGACCGCTTTGCAAGATCAAGGAAGAGCGCAAGGTCAAGTACCAAAGGCGCGGCAAGTATCGAATCCCTGCAAAGGAAATCGATCTTTATCTGCATCGGGTATCCGAGCCAGCCGAATATGTCTATGTTGTCCCAGCCCTCTTTGTTGTCGCCTCTCGGTGGATAGTAGTTGATCCTGACGACATGCGAAAAACCGTCGTAGAGATCGGGATAGACGTCCGGCTGAAGAATTTGCTCAAGGACCGAGAGTTTCGACTCTTCTTTTGTCTTGAACGACTCAGGGTCGTCAAGCACTTCGCCGTCGCGGTTTCCAAGTATGTTCGTCGAATACCAACCGGCAAGCCCCAGCATCCTAGATTTCAAACCCGGTGCGATGATTGTCTTCATCAGCGTCTGACCCGTCTTGAAATCCTTTCCGCAAATGGGAACCCCGTGTTCCTCCGCATACTTTCTGAGCGCCGGAATGTCCACCGTCAGATTCGGTGCGCCGTTTGCAAAAGGCACTCCGGATTTCAAAGCCGCATACGCGTAGACCATCGAAGGCGCGATGTCGTCGCTGTCGTCGTACATCGCCTTCTCGAACGCCTCGATCGTCTTATGGGCCTCTTTCTCTTCAAGAAAGATCTCGGTTGAGGCCGCCCAGACCATCACCAGGCGGTCGCAATTGTTCTTTTCCTTAAAGTCGGCGATATCCCGCATCAATTGTTCAGCGAGATCCATCTTGTTCTTACCCGACTTCACGTGGGTGCCGTGAAGGCGTTTCACGTACCGGTTGTCGAAGACCGCCGTCATCGGCTTGAGGGAGGCCATCGGTTCGGAAACCTGGTTCAGCAAGTCCTTCTCCAGCACGCCCGCATTGAGCGCGGCTTCATATGCGTTCTCTTCAAAAATGTCCCACGCCCCGAAAACAAGATCGTCCAAACCCGCCAACGGAACGAAGTCCTTGATCATCGGGACGCGATTGTCCGTGCGCTTTCCGAGCCGGATCGTGCCCATTTGAGTAAGGCTGCCGATCGGCTTTGAAATTCCGCGTCGAATTGCCTCAACTCCCGCAACAAAAGTGGTACTGACAGCACCCAGGCCGACCAGCAGAACCCCTAGTTTTCCCTCTGCAGGAGCGATTTCCGCTCGTTGCTGTGACATCTATTATTCTCCTGAATTTATTAGCTTCCGAATGATAACTTTAAGAAAATCTTAAGGCAAATGGGGGGCAAGACAAGCCGTTTCTGAATCACGTATTCTAGGGGTCGATCTCGCTGAGCAGCGCCTTGAACCGGGGTTCGTCACGCAGGGCGTCGACGTCAGGTGAATGTTTCAGATTTACTACCCAACGCTCGCGGCGCTCGTATGCTGTCTCAAACCAATCGATGGCTTTTTGTTTTTCTCCAATGCGCAAATGAAACATAGCCCGCCAAACAGCGGAAAACGACTTTCTCCTTGTTGGGGTGTCAATCTGTCTCAGTCGCCTGCGCCACATTGCCACAATACCATTTCGCTCTAAAACAGTCCGCAATTCGTTTGCCTCTGGCTTCTCTCCGAACAATTCCGTCGCGGTGATGAACGCTTTGGCAGCCTCTTCTTTCAATCCCTCCTTGTCCAATGCAAGCCATAGCACGACATAGGCATAAGCAAAACCCGGATCAAGATCAACGATCTTTCGCGCTTCTTTGATAGCCTCATCATTTCTCCGGGTGAGATACAAAAAGGAGGCGACATCGGATTGAATGATCAATGACGTCGGATCAAGCTGCAGCGCCTTCTCAAATTCGCTTTCGGCTTCACCAAATCGGCCTTTAGCCGCCAGCAGCTCTGCATACCACTGGTGAGCGGTGGCGTAATTTGGGTCAAGTTCGATTGCCCGTTTGAATTCGTCTTCCGCCTGATCTGAGGTCCAGTCGTAGAATGCAAGTGTATATGCGAGGGACGTGTGCGCCTCTGCAAGCCGGTTATCGATCTCAAGTGCTTTGATCGCCGCCTCTTTTGCTTGTGGAAACGCCTCCTTTGGAAATACCGCGAGATATTCGGCAAGCAACTGATAACAATCTGCAATTCCGGAATAAGCGAGGGCGTAATCCGGATCGATCTCAAGAGCCTTTTCGTAATACTCGATCCCTTTTGCGAGATCTGCGACAGTCCTCTTGTTCCAATGATATCGACCCGTCAAATAGAAGCGATTAGCGTCCGCGTTCTCAGAGGTACCTCGTGAAATAAGGAAACGGGAGTCGCCCCCCAACCGCAGCGCCAACGCGCGAACCACTTGCTGCGTTATCGAATCCTGCACCGTAAAGACGTCCGCAGCGCTAGTTTCGAACTGTTCGGCCCAAAGCGACGATCCATCGGCCGTACTTATCAGCTGCACGTTCACACGGACACGACCCCGACTACGCTGAATACTGCCTTCGACCACGGCATCGACTTCTAATTTGCGGCCAGCGTCGACCGAATCGGGTTGTTGACCGGAATACTCGGAGACCGCACTTGTTGGCCGGACGGCGACTCGTTTCAAATTACTCAAGCTCGTTATTAGGGAGTCGGTCAGTCCAAACTCCAACAGATCATCGTGGCCTACGTCTCCGATCTCCTGGAAGGGCAGCACGGCGATCGAGCCGATATCGTCAGATCGCTTCTGATCCCAATTCCAGGAGCTCAGCAGCGAGATCCCTCCAAGCACAACGAACGAAAAGATCAAGAGGAGAACCGGTCTTGACCAAATACTGAACTGGCGCGCCGGCGCTGATTCATTTCCGCTCACTGTGCGACGTACGGATTCGGTTTCTGATGTGCCGTCCGCAGTTTCCGGTATTTGCAGTTCGGCCTCCAGGGAAACAAGAGGTTCGCTCTCCGATCCCAAAACGACCTGAGCAACAAACCGATATCCGCTTTTCGGAACGGTCTCGATCAGCCTGTGATCTTCCTCGTCCCCGAGCGCTTTTCGAAGTGTCGAAATCGCGCGAGCGAGGGTCGCCTCCTCGACAAAACTGTCGGGCCAGATGTGGTCAAGAAACTGATCTTTCTCAAGCAGGTGATCGACGTTTTCAACCAGTAGAAGAAGTGTGTCGAAAACCTTTGGGGGAAGGGAAATTGCTTCGCCGTCCCGCAACAACAGGCGCTCATCCGGTATCAACCGGAATTCTTCAAAGTGGTAAATTTGTCGCCTTAAACTATTCACATCAAACGATTTGAACGCCGCGAGAAAATATTCCGAAATTCTTCCGAGTTTCTTCAGGACTTCTGAATGGATCTGCGTGTAAGTTGCAGTCACACGTGGAACACAGACGATGGGCTTTCTCCTGAATCATAGGACAAATCTTCAAGCAGTAGCAACAAGAACAGTGCAAGGCAGATCGCCTGACCAAGATGTGGGAATCGAAAAGACCAGGGAGGCAAAAGAAATGATGGCTGACATATCGCGAATTCTCGTTACTCGGAGACTCTCACTATCGCTCTTTCTAGAACTTTCCAGAAAAGCGATTTTTTCTGTCTTCATTCTCCTTGGCGCCGCCGCGATGGCCAGCGCAACTACTTTTGTTGTCAATACCACTTCGATCCTTCCTGACGGAACTGATCCGCTCTGCTCTACTTCCCACTGCACTCTTCGGGAAGCAATAAACGACGCGAACAATCAACCCACGGATGATGTTATCGAGTTCGATCCAGCGGTCTTTGGCTCACCTCAGACGATCCTGATCGATTTTGGAGTGAGACTGACAATTCTCGATAACGGAACCCTTACGATAAACGGGCCCGGTGCGAGTTTGCTCAATATCTCAGGAAATAATGACAAGATCGTGTTCGATAATGTAGCGACGACGGTAATCAATGATCTGACCATCTCCGAGGGGTTTAACGGGACGTACGGAGCCGGCATAAGGAACGACGGCTCTTTGACAGTAAACCACGTAGTGTTTCTAAACAATGCGGCCGCTGCTGGTGCCGGCCTACAGAACGGGAGAGGCTTGGTCGTGATCAATGATTGCGTTTTTTCAGGTAACACGGCCAACAGGTTCGGCGGCGCAATCAGCAATGAGCCAATCATTTCCCTTGATCCAGGAGAGATCAGAATCAACCGATCCACGATCATCGGAAATTCGATCAGCAGCCCGTGTCTTACGTGCCGCGGGGGGGCGATCTTCAATCACGGAATTATGACAATTGATAGTTCGACTATCAGCGGAAATACGGCTGTCGACCGGGGCGGGGGGGTTTTCGATGTTGGTGAATCGCTGGTTATCACAAATTCGACTATCAGCGGCAACACAGCCGGTTCGACGGGCGGTGGGATAGAGACTGGCGGCAACAGCGTCACTCTGATGAGTTCGACGATAGCCGGAAACACTTCTTCAGGCACCGGCGGCGGAATGAACGCTTCAGGTGCTATTCCACTTGTCGATGCCATCAATACCATATTTGCGGACAATACGGATATGTCCGGCACATCGAATGACTACAACGGTATCCTGAATTCTCTGGGACACAATTTGATCGAGGACATAAACGGAGCAACGATCGTCGGAACCACTGTCGGCAACATCACCGGCGTCGACCCGAATCTGGGACCGTTACAGAACAATGGCGGAACAACCGAAACGCACGGACTCTTGTCTGGCAGTCCAGCGCTCGATGCCGCTGATCCGAACAACTTTCCATCAACTGATCAGCGCGGATTCGCAAGGCCCATCGATGGTGACAGTAGCGGCACCTCAGAGCCCGACATAGGAGCGGTTGAAGGCGGCTCTTCTTCTCCAATGATAGGTCACGTGCTATTTGATTTCGACGGAGATGGCAAATCGGACATCTCTATTTTCAGACCTACATTAGGTCAATGGTGGATACTGAACAGCGCAGACCTCAGCAACCTTGGCATCACCTTCGGCGTTAGTTCCGACATTCTTACTCCAAGAGACTTTACCGGTGACGGCAAATCGGACGTTGCATTCTTCCGACCGTCCACTTCCGAATGGTTTGTTCTCCGCAGCGAGGATTCCACTTTCTTCGCATTCCCGTTCGGCGCTGCGGGTGACGTGCCGGCACCTGGGGATTTTGATGGCGACGGCATCGCG
>JAHEEZ010000007.1 GCA_024640445.1 Acidobacteriota bacterium
CACCCACATCGACCAAAGGCTTGATCTTGCCTGCGGCGAAAGCGATTTCCGTCTTTTTCGTGTCGCGCTCGAAGGCGGCGGCGACGCCGTCACGATGTTCAAAGGCGCCGATGAGGTAAGGACGGAACGTCTTCCGAACCAGTCCGAGGTAAAGAAGTTCAAACTGGACCCGCTTAGAAAGACCGACGACGGATTCGAGCTGTCAGCGGAATACGGCGATCGTTATTACCATACGAAGCGGTTCATTTTTGAATGCGAGGACGGAGAGTTCAGGCTGGTAAAGATCAGGTCCGAGCGGTTCGACACCAAGAATCCTTCCAGGCTCTCGAACAGGGAAACGTCAGTGAAACCGAAGACGCCCTGGGCGGAGTTCGGGTTGCGATTGTACCTGATCGATTAGGGATGTTCACCTCAGAGGGCATGGAGGGGAATTAGACACAGATAAGGACGGATCAAGACAGGGATTTGAACGGATGTTCTTGGTCACTTTGGCTTTATCCATCAGACCGAATCTAATTCATCCGTGTTCATCTGTGTCCCGCTATTCTTTAGTGGTTCAGGAAGACAAGGGTGCGGGCGGGGATGCCCGCCGTCCCCCACAACTCATCACTCAGTACTTCTTCATGCCGCGTCCGCCTTCGATTCCATATCCGGCGTCCACTTTAGGATCGGCTTCCTCGCGGCGGTCGCTTCGTCCAGACGGCCTATGCGGGTCGTGTGCGGAGCGCCGATGACAAGATCCGGATCTTCCTGGGCTTCCTTCGCGATCGACTTCATCGCATCGACAAAATCATCCAGTTCCTGCCGGCCGACCGATTCTGTAGGCTCGATCAGCATCGCTCCGTCGACGATAAGAGGGAAGTAGATAGTCATCGGGTGGAATCCGTAATCGATCAGACGCTTGGCGATATCCAGCGTGTGTACGCCCTTTCGCGACTGCCGCTTGTGCGAGAAGATCACCTCGTGCATCGGGTCGGGAGCAAACGGCTTTTCGAAATCCTCTTCCAGCTTGTGCGAAAGATATCGTGCGTTGAGAACCGCAGTTTCGGTCGCCTCCCTCAAACCGTCATCGCCGTGCGTGTAGATGTATGCAAGCGCGCGGATCATCATCCCGAAGTTGCCGTAAAAAGCCTTCACCCGTCCGATGGATTCCGGACGGTCGTGGTCGAGCTTGTACGAATCCCCGTCTATTACGACGATCGGTTTGGGAAGGAACTTCGCGAGTTCGGCCGTGCAGCAGCAGGGACCGCATCCGGGGCCGCCTCCGCCGTGCGGCGTCGAGAAGGTCTTGTGAAGGTTCAAATGGATCACATCGACGCCCATGTCTCCTGGGCGCGCGACGCCGACCAGCGCGTTCATATTCGCGCCGTCCATATAGACCAGTCCTCCGACTCCGTGGACCGTCTCGCAAATCTCCTTGATGTTCTTTTCGAACACACCGACCGTACTCGGGTTGGTCAGCATCAATCCCGCTACGCCGCCTTCTTCGCACAATTCCCGAAGATGGCCCATATCCGTCAGACCCTCATCGGTCGAACGTATCGTCTTGACCGTGAAACCCGCCATATGCGCGGACGCCGGATTCGTTCCGTGCGCGGAATCCGGGATCAGCATCACACGCCTTTCTTTAGAAGCCTCGCCGAATTTCGCATCCAGAGCGTCGCGTATGATCATTACGCCGGTCATCTCGCCGTGCGCGCCAGCCGCCGGTTGGAGCGAAACGCCGGGTAACCCCGTGATCTCCGCAAGGTCTTCCTGAAGATCGTAGATCAACTTGAGAGCGCCCTGGGATTCCGATTCCGGAGCCAGAGGATGGAGGTTCGTGAATCCGACGATCCTCGCGACCTTTTCGTTAAGGCGCGAGTTGTATTTCATCGTGCACGAACCCAGCGGGTACATTCCCAGGTCGATCGAATAATTCCAGGTGGACATCCGCGTGAAGTGCCGGATCACGTCGACCTCGGATACTTCCGGAACGCCGTCGAGACCGTCGTCGCGCCTCAGACTCGCCGGGATGATCTCGTCGAGGTTTGTTTCCTCGACGTCGAGTTTCGGCAGGCGATAGCCCACGCGTCCTTCCTGTGAGCGCTCGAATATCAGCGCCTCGTTCTGTGTCGGATGAGATGTGACTTTTTTAATGCTCATTTCCAGATAAAAAGGCTCAGCTCTTTGGCAGCCCGTTCTTGATTATGTGTTCCATTACCTCGCAGAAGCGGTCGAGCTCCCACGTTGCTGTGTATATGTTCGGTGTGATCCTGATGCCGGAGAATTCTTCGTGGACGATAGGCGTAGTCAGGATGTGGTGTTTCGCCATCAGGTAATTCCCGATCTCGCCGGGGTCCATCCCTTCGACCTTCACGTTCGCGATCGCGCAGAACTGCTTCGGATCGAACGATGTGTTGAAGCCGACCTTCGGTATCTGCTTAAGGCGGTCCATCCAGTATCTGGAAAGATACCTCAAACGTTCTTCCTTCCTTTCGCCGCCGATCGCGTTGTGAAACAAGACCGCTTCGCCGATCGCAAGCCTCATCGCGGCGGAATGAGTCCCGATCTCCTCAAACTTCCTGATGTCTTCTTTGTTCTTGTCCTCGGCTGCCATCAACGCCCAGATCTTCGGTATCTTCTCTCTTCGCACATAAAGCATCCCTGTCCCTTTCGGAGCGTGAAGCCACTTATGCAGGGAGGTTCCGAAGTAATCGCAGCCAAGGTCTTCCTGTTTGAAGTTGAATTGCGCGAACGAATGCGCGCCGTCAACGATCGTCTCGATCCCGCGCTTACGCGCCATTTCGCAGACCTGCTTGACCGGGGTGATCTGTCCCGTGAGATTAATCTGGTGCGAGATCAGTATAAGCTTCGTTTTCGGCGTGACCGCCCTCTCGAATGCCGCGGCGATCTCTGAAGGGTTGTTTGGCGCGATCGGGATCTTGATGAGCTTTAGCTTTAGACCTTCGCGGAGTTCGCGCTGCCTGAGCGTGGTCAGCATCCTCGGATAGTCCTGGGTCGATGAAAGGATCTCGTCACCGGACTGGAAATCCATTCCCATCAGAAGCGTTTCGAGGGACTCCGAAGCGTTCCTGGTTATCGCGATCTCTTCAGGTGAACAGCCGAATATCTCCGCAAGTCCGGTCCGGACCGTCTCCGACTGCGGCTCCAGTATCCGCCACATCGTGTAGGCCGTCGCGTCCTCCTGCTGCCAGGTATATCGGACGAACGCTTCGGTGACGATCCTTGGGCTGGGGCTGACGCCGCCATTGTTGAGATTGATTATTCCGCGCGTGACCGAGAAAGCCTGCTGGATCGTCGCCCAATAATCTTCATCTGCCGCGACGACGGAAGCGGGAAGTCCGGAGACCTTATTTCCCGCAGCTCTGACGTTCTGGAGAAGGGAACCGACGACAGCAGAAGATGCCGCGGCAAGGCCGAGCGCCTTGCCGGCGTTCGATACAAACGCCCTGCGGTCGATGTCGTTAAGATTTACGGGAATTCCGCTTGCCATCGCTATCTTCTAATGAGAGTCGGCTAACCGATGTTCGAAAGCGCTGAAACCAGTTCGTCGATCTGCTCCTTAGTGTTCGTCTCTGTCACACAAACGAGGAAGTCGTTCGGCCGGTCACGGTAATAGCGGGAAACCGCAATACCGCCCAGGATGTCCTTTTCACCGCTTAAATGACCCAGAAGTTCTTCCGCATCGACCGGGCCACGGACCACGAACTCGTTGAAACGAGGAGCGTCGAACACAAGGCTGTACCCTTCTATCTCCGAGATCTTCTTCGCTGCATACGCTGCCTTCTGGACGTTCTGCATCGCGACTTCCTGAAGTCCCTTCTTGCCCATCGTTTCCATGTAGACAGTGGCGGCAAGAGCGATCAAACCTTGGTTCGTACAGATATTCGACGTCGCCTTGTCGCGGCGGATATGTTGTTCGCGCGTCGCCAGCGTCAAAACGAAACCGCGGTTTCCCTTGGCGTCGTAGGCGACTCCGGAAAGCCTTCCCGGCATCTGCCGTACGAACTTGTCGCGGCAGGCGAAAAGTCCCACGTGCGGGCCGCCGAAGCTCATCGGTATGCCGAAGCTCTGTCCTTCCGCGACAACGATGTCCGCACCACTGCTGCCGGGGGTCTTCAACATTCCGAATGAGATCGCCTCAGTGACCACGACGACGAAAAGCGCCCCGACCTCGTGCGCTTTAGCCGCCAGCCGGTCCAGGTCTTCGATACAGCCGAAAAAGTTTGGAGACTGGACGACGAGCGCCGCGGTCTTGTCGTCCAGCTTCGAAAGCTCTTCCTCGATCACCCTGCCGGAATCCGCTTCGAATCCGATCGTTCCGAACTCGAGGTCCCCGTGGCGCGTGTACGTCTGTGCCACCTCCAAATACTCCGGATGGACGGTTTCGGCGACAAGGACCTTGTCGCGGCGGGTCACGCGCTGAGCCATAAGAAACGCTTCCGCCATTGAGGTCGAACCGTCGTACATGGACGCATTTGCGACATCCATTCCGGTCAGCTGGCAGACAAGCGTCTGAAATTCAAATATGTACTGCAAGGTTCCCTGCGTTACTTCCGGCTGATACGGCGTGTACGAAGTAAAGAACTCCGAACGCTGGATCAAATGGTCTACGATCGTCGGCGAGAAGTGTGAGTAAACGCCGCCTCCAAGGAACGATGTCTTCCGCGCGGCGCCGTTCATTTCGGCCATCGATTCCATTCGGGCGATGACCTCGGATTCCGCCAGCGGTTCGGTGACGTTCAGTTTCCTGCCCAACAAAACATCGGCGGGAATTGAACGAAAAAGTTCTTCCGCCGATCCCAGCCCGACCTCGCGGAGCATCAACTCCCGCTCCTCTGGCGAATTTGGTATGTATCTCATAACTGCATCAATGGTGCCGCCGGCCACAGACCGGACCGGCATTCAGAAAGCTCTGGATATTCCCGAAGACTTATTCTTCGGACTTCAAGTATTCTTCGTACTCTTCCGACGAAAGCAGCGCGTCAAGTTCTCCCTCGTTGTCCATCTTGACGCGGACCATCCATCCGTCGCCGTACGGGTCGTCATTTACGACTTCCGGGGTGTCGTTCAGATCGTCGTTAGTTTCGACCACTTCGCCGCTGACGGGCGTAAAGATCTCCGAAACTGCTTTGACCGATTCGACCGATCCGAACGCGTCGTGAGCGTTAAAATTGTCTCCCTCATTGGGCATCTCGACGTAGACGACGTCTCCCAGCGACTGCTGCGCGTAATCGGTGATACCGATTGTAGCCGTGTCGCCGTTGACCAGGACCCATTCGTGGTCCTTGCTATACTTAAGTTCTTCAGGAATGTTTGCCATAGGTTTAAGTGTTCAATTGTAGTTCTGTTGGTTGTGGTTCACGCGGCGTACGACTCGAGAAAGCCGCAATCCGAGCATTTGAAAGTCGCTGTTTCCAGTATCTGCCTGCCGTCAATATCGAGGTTCATCCCTGTGAAGCCGAGAAAGACCCTTTTAACCGGCTCGCCTTCCACCCAGTACAGGGGATAGTAGTTCGCTTCATCCCTGTAAACCTGGACTCCTTGCCTCATCTCGCCGCCGCATTTTGGGCACCGCTGCTGCAAGTCTTCCATATTCCACTAACGTTCCCTCTTATAGAAAGGCATCGGAACTATAACGGCGCCGACCATTCGGCCCCGGACATCTATCTTCAGCGCTGTCCCGGACCCGGAAATCGCCGGAGGAACATAGGCCATACCTATATTCTTCTTAAGAAATGGTGCCGGGCTTCCTGATGTCACGTAGCCGACCTTTTCACCGGCCGAATAAACGTCGAAACCGTCACGGGCGATGCCCGGTTCGCTCATCTCAAATCCGACCAGGGTCCTTTCAAGGCCGCCTGCTTTTTGGGCCTTGAGTGCTTCACATCCGATGAACTCTGTATTGAGCTTACAGATCCACCCGAGCTTGGCTTCCAAAGGGGTTATCTCGTCGCTGATCTCGTGACCGTACAGGGACATCGAAGATTCAAGTCTGAGCGTATTGCGCGCCGCGAGACCGCAAGGGAGTATTCCCTCATCCGAGCCGTAGTTTCCTGCTTCCAGCATCTTGCCCCACAACTGCCCGGCTCTCGATGGTTCGGCATAGATCTCAAATCCGTCTTCGCCCGTGTAACCGGTCCTCGAAATGATGGAGTGGACGCCATCCACAGTGCCTTCAGTGAAATGGTAGTACTTGATATCAGCAAGTTGCGTGTCGGTTAATGTCTGAAGGATCCCAAGGGCGTCCGGTCCCTGGATGGCGATCTGGCAGTAGTCGTCGCTTGCCTTTCTAAGATCTACGTCAAAGTCGCCCTTGTGCGAGGCTATCCACTCCCAGTCCTTGTCCTGAGTGCCGGCATTGACCACAAGAAACAAGCGTTCCGGGCCAAACCTGTAAACGAGGAGATCATCGACGACGGTTCCGTTCTCGTATGTGAGAGCCGAATAGTGCGCCTGTCCATCGACCAGCCGCGTAACATCGTTCGTTGTCAGATGGTTAACAAAGGGAATGGCATCGGGACCATCGACGTGGATCTCACCCATGTGCGACACGTCAAAAAGGCCGGACCTTGTGCGCGTCCGGAGATGCTCCGCGATGGTACCCGCCGGGTAAAGGACCGGCATGTCCCATCCCTCGTAATTGACCATCCTGCCTCCCAGTTCGCGGTGGACCGCGTTCAGCGGAGTCTTCTTCAAATTTTGGTCTGTCATATGATTGATTTTGGCGCTTAAGAAAGAAACTAACACTCTCCGGCGAGGAGCGTCAAGAATGCTCGCCCGGCGGCGACGCGCACCACTTGGAGGCTCTGCAGAGTAATACGAGCCGGGCGTTTCCGGAAGCGCACGTAGAGTCGTTCGGGCATACAAAAGGCCCGGCCTTTAACACGCTGACGGGTCGCCTGGATCTGCGTGTGGCGGGTCCCTTAAACAGGCTTCAGTTCTTCTCTTTTTTCTTCTTGGTTTTTGGCTCGGGCCGCTCGACTTTTGAAGACGCTTCAATGATGTCACCGCATTGGCCGATCGAGCTGTTGAGCACCGCGATGTCGCGTGGGTCCGCGGAATTGTCGCGCAGAGCCTCGAGCTTTCCGGTCAGAACCTTTGCGTAGTCGGCAAGAACATAGACAGCGTATGCAAATAACTCGTTCTTTGCGTCCCGTTCCGAGACGTCCTCAAGTTTGTCAATGGCTTCGTCGAGTATTTTGTCGATGTCGGAAAGCAGTTGAGATCGGGTACCCTCCGGCAACTCGCCCCACTTTTCCTTTTCCTTTTCCAGGCGCTTCAGCTGATCCTTGTCGAGTCCCGAAGTTCCGCTGATGGCGATCAGACGGCGGTCGATCGCACGCACGAAGATCTCCATTCTGCCGTCCACTTCCTGGACGTCACGGATCAATTCGACCTCTTCCTTGGTCAGGTGGTCGCGCCTCTGGGCCGGTGTGTTTGGGGCGGCGAAAAAGGACAACAATAGAAATGACAGTATTGAGGATACCCAGAAAACTCGTCCGCGGAAGGCAAAACCCGCCCCGCGTCCGCGCATCAACGCGAACCTCCCTCGGGAATCACGGTATCGGCGAAAAGAGGCTCGAGCGCATTGCTCCTGGCATCGCGGACGAAGAGGATCATTTTTTCGACGTGATATCCATACTTGTAAGGCAGCTCACGACGCAGCAGTTCAAGCCGGGGAAGAAAGTCGCGCAAAGTCATCTCGAAACGCTTGAAGTTTTTGAACGAGCCTTTTTCATTCTCATTTTCCTTCAGGTAGAAAAACGTGTGCCGTATCAATGCCTGGAACCTCCCCAGCTGATCAAGGGATTCCTGAAACTCTTCGTTTTCCGCGGATGTCTCGCTCTTCGTAAGTCTGGACTCGATCAGGTTCAAGGCGAGCTTCGTTCGGTTTGTCAGCTTCGATTCTGCCGCAAGTTCGTTCTTCTCTTCCTTCGAGATCAAATTTAGGGGCGGCGGTACGACACCTTCCGGAAGCCGGTCTTCCGCGTCCTGCGCATACGAGGCCTGAACACCAAGTATGAATAAGGAAGCAAGACAGAGGGAGGCGAGGCCTCCTCGCGAAAGACGACCCCTTCTGGCGAAGCCGAACAACCCACGGACCAGAAATAACGTGGCCTGTCGGAGGTACCTCATTGAATGTGATCGGAAAAACTGCATCGGGAACCCTAGCTTATCTAAAAACCGACGGCGTTTTCAACAATTTGTTTTCTATCTGAGATCACCTCTTTCCCTTGCGCTCCTTGATTTGCCGCTGAAGCGAAGGAAGCCTGAGGTTCACGCGGTCGATCTCGATCGAAAAATCCGCCGGATCAGCCAGCTTGAGAAATCGCTGGTAGTTTGCCATCGCGTCGATGTAGTAATCGAGCTTGTCGAAGCAGATCGCCAGAAAGAAATATGCCGCCGCCCGGTCCGGCTGCTTGTCTGTTATCCAAAGGTATTGGTTTTTTGCGTCTTCATAACTGCCGAGTTGAAACAGAGCCGTCGCAAGGTTCGCACGGATCGTGTAATTTTCGGGAGCAGACGTCGACAGGCGTTTCAAGAGCGCCGCGGCTTCCGGATATCGCTTCAGCTGAAGAAGTGCGGCACCGTAACCGATCGCGTGGTTGATGTTTGAAGGTTCGACCTCGGAAGCTTTCAAACAGTACTTCAGCGACTTCGCGGGATCAGAGGTCCTGAAGAACGTGCAAAGGCTTCCAAGCAACATTGCGTTCTCCGGTTCCTCAGCCAGGCGCTTTTCCATTAACTGTGGTTCCAGTTCGGTCGATGCGCGCATCTCCTTCAGAAACGTGTCCGCGTCTCTCGAATCCGTTATGGCCTCGAGCAGAGCGATCGCTTCCGAAGTCTCGCCCGCAGATCGAAGCGCGCGGGCCATCTGGATTTTCGCGGGAATAGAATCTGGTCTTCGGGCCAGGATTGCCCGGGCGGAAGCAACCGCCGCTCCAGAATCACCTTCCTGGATAAGCAATTCGACGTTTTCCGAAGCGGCGGCGAGATCCGCTGGATCGATCTCGAACGCCCTTTTCAGACTCGCCCTCGCTCCGGTCCTGTCTCCCAGCGCTCTCTCGATCGCGGCCTTTGCCGCCCATATGTTCGCCGGGATCTTAACCTTGGTAGTCAGGTAAGTGAGTTTCTGGAGATGTAACCTGAGTTTTTCATCCGGAACCCTGATCCTTAAATAAAGATCCGTCAGGGCGGGATAACAGGGTATGCACATCGGATCAATTCCAATCGCCCTGTTCAGCACGCTTTCGGCCTCCCCGAACTCGCCGTCTGAAACCAGGAGGCCTCCCAGGGCAGACATCGGCAGCGTCCAGTCGGGCTTAAGCGACACCGCGTTCCGGTAAGCGGCCTCGGCTTTCTTTGAGCGCCCCTGCGTTTCGTAGATCGCGCCCTTTTGGTATTCAGCTTCCGGAAACTCTGGAAGCAGTTCTATCGCCTTGTCGTAGAGTTCCAGCGCCTTTGCCAGATCTCCTTCGGAATGCGCTTTCTGTCCGGCGTTGAAGAATTCGACCGCCTTCGAGACTGCGTCGTCTTGAACCGCCGGTCGTGAGGTCTGACTGAATTCCTCTTCGTCGTCCGTCTGGGCATCCACGATCGCCGGCATGGCAAAAAGCGTTGCCGCTGCCACCGACAGTGCGGCGATCTTGAGTAGGGTCTTCATAAAATCATCAGGAAAGGTCCGTTTGCGTCCCCGCACCTTCTCGGCGCGGGGAATTCTAGCACGCGTTCCCGGGGCGGTCTATCGCTTCTGCGCTTCGAACACGATAAGAGCGGAGCAGGGCATGGACGGTTGCCAATCAATATTTTCATGTTATAGGCTTTCGAGGTTAGATGTCAGCTTCCGCGAACGGCGAGGCAGTTTATGAATACAAACCCGGCAGTTCTTGATAAGGAGTCTGCTTTGCGTGAACAGATACGCCGAGCGGGAAAGGTGGTTATCGCATACTCCGGCGGGGTGGACAGTTCCTATCTCGCATTCGTTGCGACGAGCGAACTGGGAGAGAACGCGTTGTGTGTCACCGGGCTTTCGCCGAGCGTTTCGACAGACCAAAGGGAACGGGCAGAGAGAGTGGCGGCGAATCAAAGTTTTACTCATAGGTTCGTAGACACAGAGGAGATACTTGATACGAACTATGTGGCGAACCCTTCGAACCGGTGCTACTACTGCAAGTCCGAGCTCTACGGAAAACTCAGGTCGATCGCAGAGGAAATGGACGCCGGAGTGATAATGGACGGTACGAACGTGGAGGACCTGGGGGATCACAGACCCGGAAGAACTGCTGCGAAGGAGAACGGGGTTCAGAGTCCATTGGCTGAGATGAGTTTCACCAAGCAAGACATCAGGGACCTTAGTCGCATGCATGGGCTTGAGACCTGGGATATCCCTGCAAGTCCGTGCCTTGCTTCCCGCATACAATACGGCATCCCCGTCACGATCGAACGCCTATCAAAAGTTGAGGCCGGCGAGACATATCTCCGCGGCCTTGGATTTGTTGAATTCCGCGTTCGGTCGCACGGTGATCTGGCGCGGTTGGAATTTGCGGCTGGCGAACTCGCAAAGGCCTTTGAAGATCCGCTAAGAGGTGAAATGGCGGACCATTTCCGTTCTCTCGGTTTCAAATATGTCACGATCGACGCGGAAGGATTTCGTTCGGGCTCTATGAACGACGCTTTGGGAACTTCGGAATTGTAATGGCGGGAAGCCGCCGAGAATAGTTTAACTTCAAATCTGTCTTGATTTTGAAGCTAATCTAAAGTAAGGTTTTTGGTGGGAGATCACTAAGAATCAAAAGAGTACGGGTTAGAAGGCGTCCGTGAATAGCTCCCAAGAACTGACGAAGGACGCATTACGACCCAAATGATGATAGCAGTTAGCCGTCCGCGGGTTACCGGTGAGGGATGGGCAATCTGCTATATTTGCAATAATTGTGTAGCTTGCCCGGAGATGTTGTGGTATTATTTCCGGGTCGAAAAGCTAACATCCAAATTACAATTTAAGAAACTATTTTCGGCGGAGGAATGTGATGAGACTCGCTAACAAGGCGTTTTTACTTTCGGCTTTACTGATGGCACTGGTGTTTACAGTGTCCGCTCAGACACTTAGGCCGGGTGATGATGACAGGAACCTGGCCCCGACCGTCGGCACCGGCGGACCGGTCGGCGGACCGACGGGCCTGTTCACGGTCTACGATGGCCAGACACTCAGGAAAGGTGAATTCACCTTTAGCATTGCGTATAGCAATTACGACCGTGACCCCGGCGATGCAGACATCACCGAGGCTCCGGTAAGCTTCCAAATTGGTCTCAATGACTACTTGGAACTTTTCTTTAATACCGATGCTTATCGCGGTGTTAAGTTGAACTCGCCCAGCAATATCTCGGGCTTGTATCTGCCGAACGCGTCCTTTGGCGGTGGTCCGGCTATCGTGCTGGCGCCCAACGGGCTTCTTAATAATCAGTACGCGGGCCTCGCGGTCTTCAGACCCAGTGGAAACCAGCCGTACGTTCCGTTCCCGTACGTGGGAGGTTCGGCCGGCGGCTATGGTTATCCGATCGGTGGAACGAACGTTCCGGTTCTTGGAGCCCCGATCCCGAGCGGCGCTGCTTCGCTTTTCCCGGGAGTCGGATCTGTATACGGAAGCATTCTTCCGGGTGTCGTTCTCCAGACTGTTTTGGTTGACACGACCGGGCAGGGCGGGGGCTTTGTCGAAGTGCCGACGTCATTTACCGCTGCTCCGACCTATATTCCTGACGCTCCTTTCATAGGCAGACCGTACGGCGAATCGGCCTTCAGTACTTTTAGCGCCGGTGCGAAGTGGCGTTTTACCGGTCCCAACAATCCTGTTGGCGTCGGTATCATTCCCTTCTATAGGTGGTATGCGGATACGGCCAAGGATGCGAGCGGATTCACCCAGCTTCAGCGTGGCGCAAGCCCCGGTTCCAGGCGCGGTGACATCGGCCTGATCGGGTTTGCGGACGTAAGGCTTAAGAAGTGGATGAACTTCTCCGCCAACGTTGGCTACATTTATAACGGTGACGTGAAGGGTGACTTCGCGGGTTCGAACAGCGTGGTCATACTTGACCGGCCTGACGAACTGATCGCGGCTTTCGGTGTGGACTTCCCGGTCAACCGCTACTTCCAGCCGATGCTTGAGTTCCGTTCGCTGCAGTATGTGAGCGGCAGAACGCCGAATGCATTTGAGAACAGCCCCTACGACGGCATCGTCGGCGCGAGGGTGTTCCCGGCAAGGTGGTTCGGTATCGGTGCAGCTTACAGGCACCACTTCAACTCGCAGAGCAGGAATTCGTTTGATGACAGCGACCAGTTCACGAGTTCTGTGGCTATCCCGTGCTACACGATAGTTACGAATCCGGGGGTAGGCGAACCGAACTGCATACCGCAGATCATTACGACCACTTACTCCGGACAGCCTCCTGGATTCAGGGCCTCGACCGATCCGCACGGATTTATTCTCCAGGCTTGGGTCGGACGTCGCAACAAGAGGGCTATGGAAGTTCTCAATCAGCCGGCGGTCATCAATTCTGTTGACGTCAGCGAGAAAACGATCACCAAGCCGTGTGCTCCTGGCTTCCAGCCGAAGGAAGGGGTTGAGTGCCGTGACGACCAGACGGTTGCCGTCAGGACGAACGCTGCTGATCCTGAAGGTGACGTGATCACTTATAACTACACTGTTTCCGGCGGACGCATAGTTGGACAGGGTGAAAATGTTACGTGGGACCTCAGCGGCGTGAACAACGGCACGTACACCATCACGGTGGCTGTTGACGACGGTTGCGGCGTTTGTTCCGAGACCAAGACCGAAACGGTCGAGGTTGTGGACTGCGACTGCAAACAGGTCTGCGAATGCCCGACGCTAACGGTTGACGGACCTCGTGAGAGTGTCCTGCCTGGCGAAACGATGACCTTCACGGCCAACGTTGTGGGCGGCAACCAGCAGAGTGTCACGTACAACTGGACAGTCAGCCAGGGAACGATCGAAAGCGGTCAGGGAACTCCGCAGATCGTCGTTGGAACGGAAGGACTGGGTAGAACCACCATCCGCGCCACCGTGAAGATCTCGGGTGAGGAAGGCTGCAACTGTGACAGCGAAGCGTCAGAAACCGGTATCGTGGTACCGAGACCGAATCCTGAGCTCGTCGACGAGTTCGGACCTATTCCGAACAACGACGTGAAGGCAAGGCTCGATATCTTCGGTGGAAGGTTGGCGAACGATCCGACCGCAACCGGTTACATCGTGAACTACGGCTCGGCCGCTCAGGTCTCCAGGCGTGAGAAGTTGATCCGCGATTACCTGGTCAGCGATGCGACCGGTCCGCAGATCGACGCCTCCAGGCTCGTGTTCGTAAATGGCGGTGTTGAAAGCGCCATCAGAACGAGGCTGTGGCTTGTACCTGCGGGTTCCGATGCCAGCACGGTTAACGAATAAACTTCAGCTCCGGGGTTTCGATCCTGGACATTGATCGGAAGCGGGAGACGAGAGATCGTCTCCCGCTTTTTTTGTGTGGTGTAGAAAAAGTTTTTGAAGCAATGTTTCTAGACAACAATGTGCCGATGCTGTAACATCAGTAGTTACTGTCGATCGTTTAACCCATCCCCCAATTCTTCAGCCGCGTTTAACGTAACACTTAAAGTGAAACATCAAGCTATGAGTTCAAAATATTCGCAGTGGTTTTTGCGGACTACCATCGTCGCAATTCTGGTTTCGATCTTTACATTGCCGGCTTTTGCTGGTGATGATCTCGTCAGTTTCAAACAGTGGGAGACGATAGGCCCCAGTGGTGGAGACGTGCGTGCCGTTGAAGTGGACCCCAAGAACAAGAACCACATCTTCTTGACCACAATGGACGGGCAGATCTATGGATCATATGACGGTGGTGCAAACTGGGAACTCCTGGCGAATCTCTATCAGCCGCAACTGATCCTCGATGATCTGATCGTGGATCCTCGCGATTCGAACATACTTTTTGTTGCCGGACACCGTGGCAAGCTTCCGGGTGGATTCTTCAAAACCACGGATGGGGGCAAGACCTGGAAAGAATCGAAGGAACTGAAGAACGAATCGATTCACGCTATGGTGCAGGCCTCACTTGATCCGGACATGTTGCTGGTAGGTACGGTCACAGGAGTTTGGATATCAAGGGACGCCGGGGATACCTGGTCGAAGTTCACATCTAACACTGCACCTGAGAAACTTGACTCGCTGGCGATCGACCCTAGAGATACCAACACCATTTATGCAGGGACCTGGTGGAGGGCGTACAAGTCGACCGATGGCGGAAATAACTGGCGGCTTGTGAAGGACGGGATGATAGACGATTCAGATGTGTTCGCGATCGATATCAATCCGACCAACCCTGACCACGTGATCGCATCGGCCTGCAGCGGAATTTACGAGTCTTTTGACAAGGGCGAAAAGTGGAGGAAGATCCAGGGCATACCCTCGCAGTCCAGACGCACCCGCGACATCGTGCAAAACCCCAGCCGTCCGGGTACGGTTTATGCCGGCACCACGGAAGGTTTTTGGATGACCTCCAACGGAGGAAAATCCTGGAAGCTTACAACGTCCCGCGATCTGGATATCAATTCGATAGCCGTGCATCCTGACGAGCCGAATCGTGTTTTTATCGGCACCAATAACCAGGGAGTGATGGTTTCCTACGACGGGGGAGCGACCTTCAAAGAGAGCAACGGAAATTTCAGCAGCCGGTTCACATACAGCCTTGTTCCTGATGTCGATCAGCCGAACCGTATGTATGCGGCGACGATCAACACCGCAATGGGGGGAGGATTTGTCTTCATCAGTAATGACTACGGACACACATGGAATCCTTCGATCAGGGGCTTCGACAGCAGAAAGGCGGTCCCGTACGCGATCGTCCAGGACAAGACCAACCCGCAGATGATCTACGTAGGCACAAATCAGGGGATTTACAAGTCCATCGACCGGGGAGCAAGCTGGAAACTTCTGCAGGCACCGAAAGCACCCGCGAGGAAACGCACCCGCAGGGGCCAGAAATCTGCGCCTCAACCGAAGGCGGAGGCAGGTGTCATCCCGGCAATTGAAGACAAAATAAACGTGCTGACCCACACAATGGACGGCAAGGATGGCTACTTCGCCGGTACCAATAAAGGACTATTCGTTAGCTATGACATGTCCAAGGGATGGAAGAAGATCGGGTTCGGCGCAGGACTTGATGAAAGGGTCTTCGCCGTTCACGTCAATCCCAATCTTCCTCAGGTGATTTGGGTTGGTACCGCGAAATCTGGCGTTCTGATGTCCAACGACAGCGGCGAAACATGGACTAGCATGAAAGGTATTCCGACTGATTACCCGGTCAGTACGATCACTTCGGATCCAAAGAACGCTGAGAGGCTGTTTGTGGGAATGGTCCACACGATATATATCTCCCGAGATCTTGGAAAGACCTGGATCAGAAGGGGCGGGAATCTTCCGGTCGGAAATTACAACAGCATCATTATCAATCCTGAGAACTCTGACGAGGTTTACGCGGCAAGCGCCTTGAAGGAAGATGGAGGGATCTTCTTTTCGCAAGATGCCGGCTGGTCGTGGACCCGTATCGACGCAAGGAAGTTTAACCTCGCAAGCCACAGGGTGTGGAGCCTTAGTTTCAATCCGGAAAATCCGTACCAGCTTCTGGCCGGAACACATTCATCCGGGATCTACCAGTTCGAAAGATCGGGTACAAGACCCGTTGCAAAGCCGGTGAACGATTCTCCGTTCTCGGATTCAAATCCGGATTCTCTTGTTAAGACTTCCGGAGCGACCTTTAATCCGTAACCGATTCATTCCCGTTGCGGTCGGGAATCCGGACAGAATGAATGGGCGGCCCGTCGTGGCCGCCTTTTCGCGTTTGTGGGTTGTCGTCCGTGGCACATATAATATCCGGATGAACGACAAGCCGGCGGCTGCCGGGACACAGACTTTTGAAACGAGGGACGTTGATCTGCGGGAGGTGCCGGGTCAATCGGACCTATTCCTCGATTTTCTTTACTCGTTCGAAGAGGTAAGCCGATTCTATCCAAACAATTCCAAGGAAGCGCACGATCTCGCAGATACGGTTCTCGAGTCGTACTCGCTGGATAGGAGCGCGCTTGTCAGTGCCCTGGAGAAGCAGAATACTGTCTACGGAGCGGACGAGTCTGTGTTTGAGAACCTGCGGCGGCTTGAAGAACCTGATTGCGTCGCCGTAATAACCGGCCAGCAAGCGGGTCTTTTTACTGGCCCTCTTTATACGATATTCAAGGCGGTCTCAGCGATACTGAAAGCAGAGGAACTGACTGCATCAGGATTGAAAGCGGTGCCGGTATTCTGGATCGCATCCGAGGACCACGATATAGAGGAGGTACGCGGGCTATCGGCGGTCGATGCTGACGGGGGCATCAGAGAATTTGCGTATGACGCGGGCGAGACCGATTCAAGACCCGTCGGATTTGTGAAGTTCGACGGTTCGGTTCGGGAACTAATTAACGAGTTTGCAGAGTCGCTTCCTGAGACCAGCTTCACGGGAAGCGTGACGGAGATCCTTTATGAATCCTATCGAGAGGGCGACTCGTTCTCTGACTCATTCGGCAAGGCGATCGCGTCGCTTTTCCGGGGTCGCGGTCTGATTCTGGTGTCACCCTTGGACCCGGATGTTCGAAAGCTCGCCGCGCCGTTTGTCGAAAGAGCCGTAACGAAAGCCCCGGCGATACGCGATGCGCTCATCCGAAGGGGCTCCGAACTCGAAGCCGCGGGCTATCATTCGCAGGTACTGGTAAACGCTGATTTCTTCCCGTTCTTCCTGATCGATGATGCGTCCAGCAGGGTTGCCCTTAGGCTGGACGAGGACGGTGAGACTCTCATTCCGCAAAACGGCGCCCAATCGTTCACCGTTGAGGGACTTCTCGAAAGGCTGAAGGCGGACGCCGGATGCCTGAGTCCGAACGCGCTTATGCGTCCGGCGGTACAAGACTATCTTTTCCCGAACGTGTGCTACTTTGGCGGTGGCGCGGAAGTAGCGTACTTCGCGCAGAATTCATCGGTCTATGAGACCATGGCGAGACCGGTCACGCCAATCCGACACAGGAGTTCATTCACAGTCGTCGAACCCCGGAACAGGAGGACGCTTGAAAAGTATTTACTTGAGTTCACCGACCTGTTTCGTGGAAGTGAAGAGATCAACGCCGAGGTAATAGAGAAATTCCTTGACCCTGAAACGGCAGGGTGTTTCAACAGGACAGAGAAAGAGATCAGCGCGCTGTTGAGTGATCTTCAGGATAGGCTGCAGTCCAGCGATCCGACCCTTGCGGAAAGCCTTTCAAAAAGACGCGAAAAGATCTTGTTTCACATCGTCACGCTCCGAAAGAAATTCACCAGCGCAGAACTGGTGAAAGACGAAACCGCCGCGCGCAGGCTCCGGTATCTTTTCAACACTATGCTGCCGAACGGCGGCCTGCAGGAAAGGACCTTGGGAGTTTTTCATTTCCTGGACCTTTACGGTGAGAGGTTCATAGACTGGATCTTCGCCGCGGCCGACGCCGATCAGGAAGACCACAGACTGGCATTCCTTTGAGAGATTTTAATTTATGAAACTGCTTGTGAACTCCGGCGGGGAAACCCGGGAGCTTGAACTGACAAGGGACGGATCAAACATCTTTGCCGAACTCGGAGGCAAAAGGTATGAGATCGACATTTCGACCCCTGAACCTGGAGTTTATCTGTTGAAGAACGGGCTCAGGATCTCTGAGGCGACGGTGATCTCACAGCCGGAGCAAGGAAGGTTCAAGGTTACAACCAGTGAGAACCAGTTCGAGATCTCGGTGGCGGACCCGAGACGGCTGCGGGCGTCCGGAGCGGCAGGTGCCGACGCTGACGGCATCGCGGAATTACGCACGCAGATGCCGGGGAAGGTGGTTCGGATAATTGCGGCGTTGGGAGACGATGTGGAGGCGGGCGATGGTGTCGTCGTCGTCGAAGCGATGAAGATGCAGAACGAAATGAAGTCCCCGAAGAGCGGGCGTGTCAGGGAGATCAGGTGCGCCGAAGGCGACACCGTGAACGCGGGTGACATTCTTGTCGTGATCGAGTGATCATCCCCGATCCCCGATCCCCGATCCCTTCAAACGGCGACCGCTGATTCCGCAGGAACGGTTATATTCTTTCGAACCCCTGCCCGCGTATCGAGCGAATCCATAAGACATTCAAATTCTGATAGATCAAGCTGTTGAAGCTTATCTGAAAGCGCTTTTTCGGGATTCGGATGCACCTCAACGATCAATCCATCGGCTCCCGCGGCGATAGCCGCCCTTGCCATCGGCGCTATCAAACTGCGCCTCCCGGTGGCGTGCGAAGGATCTACTATGATGGGAAGATGTGTAAGTTCCTTCATCAGCGCGACCGTCGCCAAGTCAAGTGTATTTCTCATGGCCGGATCAAAGGAACGGATCCCGCGCTCGCATAAGACCACGCCGCCATTATTGCCGTTCAGTAGATATTCCGCCGCCGAAAGCCATTCCTTCACCGTTGCCGCCGGACCTCTCTTTAGGAGGATCGGTTTGCCGCTGTCGGCGATCTTTTTCAGAAGCGCGAAATTCTGCATGTTCCTCGCGCCTATCTGGAGCATGTCGGCGTATTCCGCGACGAGACCGACGTGGTCTTCGCTCAGGACCTCCGTCACGACCGGGAGCCCGCTGGCGCGTCCCGCGGCTTTCAGCAGTTTCAGTCCCTCCTCTTCGAGGCCCTGGAAGCTGTAAGGCGAGGTCCGTGGTTTGAACGCGCCGCCGCGAAGCATTGTCGCCCCGCTCGCTCGTACCGAGTACGCGGCTTCTGATATCTGACTCTCCGACTCAACCGAGCAGGGACCTGCGATCACTACCGGGGATCCCGTGCCGAACCTTACACCGGAAACATTCACTATCGTGTCCGTTCGCCCGTATCTGCCGGCGAGCGGGTGCTCCGCCGGTGTTTTGGTGCATGCGAGATCTGTCCATCCGTCTGCCATTGTTCAGTTACTCCTTGATAATTCTTTCTACCTGCCAACAAGGCAGAAGGTCGTGATGTTAGTTTCGGTATCGGCCACTCGTTCCAGTATGATCTCGCCGCCGTAGATTTCAGCCGCCATCCTGCTGCCAATTGCCGCTGCGCTCGTGTCGCCCGCCGCGGCAACGGACCGGATGGATGTCGCTGTGTCAGATGCCAGCTCCTGTTTTAAGTGAGGATGCGAGCGGAAGAACTTACCGCACTGGGCAAGCGCTACCCTGTGGGAAGCAACCGTCCTGAGGCTATCCAGATCTCCGCCTTTTGGCGCGACGAGCACGTGCCTTATCTCCAGAGGGGCGAGGTCGAGTTTTTTGAGGTTCATTTCCCGGATCAGAGAGTCTACGTCTGAAAGACGGCCTGCGAGGCTGTTGTGAACGGGAACCACCGCCACATCCGAGGTCCCGTCGGCAACTGAGCCGAGCGCTCCTTGGAAGTCGTGAAAACTCACCCGAGGTGTTCCCGGACTCAGAAAGATATCGACCGCGGCGTCGCTGTAGCTACCCGCAATTCCCTGTATTGCAGCAGTTTTTAGCATTCCGCCCCGGCCCCCTGTTTTAGGGCAGTCTCGATAATTCCTCGTTGAATCTCCTTTGATTGCCGTAAGATCTCGCTGTAGATCCGGACGATGCCGACATTGCCTGCTATTCCGTCAGAGGCGGCGCAGATGTTACGCATGACCGCCTCTTCTCGCCTCTTGTCCCTCGCAGGCAATCCGGCAGTTACTTTTATGGCTCCGATCTTCCGTACGACACGGATTCTCTTCTCGATCAGCCGCACAAGTTCACGGTCAATGTTGTCGATTTCTTCTCGCCAGTCTTCCAGGTTCATGTTTTCTCCCGAAAAAGAAAAAGCCGCGAAGCTGTTTCCAGTTCGCGGCTAATCGATGTCTCTTGTTCAGCTTGTAAGCTTAAACGTCGCGCACCTTCAGCCGCTTCTCAAAAAAGTAGAAGTAAAAGTAGAACTCGGCTGTAAGAGTATTGTTCGTCATTTCGTGATCTTGCTTGCGCAAAATTTCAGCAAGGCTAGCAGATGCCGATTCGGGGTGTCAAGTGAAATTTGTGTTACGGGGAATCAGAGGTCCGAGCGGCAGGTAGGAGAATAAGAAACACTTAACCGCAAAGTCGCGGAGACGCAGAGAAATTTAGGACGCGGCAGGCGCGTTCATCAGACCCAAATTTCCTCTGCGTCTCCGCGACTTTGCGGTTTTTTCCCGTATTATGCCCCTCGCTGTGGATTTCATTGACCGATGCCCATTGGTAATTGCTAGGAGCGGTGGAATCTTCGCTCGATGTCCTTCATGGTCAACCTCAGGATCACGGGCCGGCCGTGAGGGCAGGTGGTTGGTGATGACGTAGTGAAAAGCCGATCGACCATCCACTTCATCTTCTCGTCCGTGAGCCTCATATTGATCTTGACCGCCGCTTTGCACGCAAGCGATGCCGCAATCTCGTCACGCAAAGTCGCCTTTGCCCCTGCGCGTCCTGCCTTGTCCGCCGTCTCAAGCATTTCGGCTAGCAAATTAGCTGCGTCCATCGGTGGCAGATAGGCGGGTACGCTCTGGACCGCGACGGTCCTGCCGGACAGCTTCATCAGCCCAAAGCCGGCGGATTCGAGTTCCTGTTGTATCTCATCGAATATGGCCGCCTGCGCAGGGGTCAGGTCGAGAGTGTCCGGGACGAGTAGATTCTGGGACTCGACCGGTCTTCCGTCCTCCTTTTGGCGGAACTTATCAAAGAGTATGCGTTCGTGCGCAACGTGCTGGTCTATGAGAAGAAGGCCCTGGTCGTCTTCCGCGATTATGAAGCTGTCGTGGAGCTGGCCGAGAGGCTTGATCTTCGAGGCGGCGATGTCCGAGATCTCCTGCGCCTTTGGCAACGCTTCCGCGGAATCGAAAACAGGGACTCCGGGCATCTCTCCGCGATCTACCGGAAGTTCTTGAAAAGCAGAGCGTTCAGCCGCAGGGGAGTCAAGAACCTCTCTCGATTGAGCCGTCACAGCGGCAGCCGTGCCGCGCTCTTCGGCGATCTTCTCGAAGTCCGAAGTGTCGGCAGGGATCTCGAACGCTATTTCCGACTGAAGTTCCTGAACAGGGGGGGAATAGAACGCAGCCTTCTGCGGCTGTTCCAGGTCGCGTTCAGGATCCATAGGTTCTGGTGTCGGCGATGGTTGTTCACCTACAGCACGGTCCGACCGAACTCCCGCCTCGGAAAGGGCCTTCTTAACCGCTTCGGCGATCACGTCGCGAACCGCGAGCGCCCTTCGGAATCTTACCTCGGTCTTTGCCGGATGGACATTGACGTCTATTTCCTCGACAGGCACGTCAAGGAAAAGGAAGGCGACAGGGTAGACGCCGTGGGGAAGCACGCTTCTGTACCCTTCCTGAAGGCCCGCCGAGATCATCTTGTCTTTTACGAACCGTCCGTTGATGAAGAAGTACTGGGCGTCACGTGTCGTCCTACGTTCTCTTGGCGCGGAGACAAACCCGGAAACATAGGCGATGAACTCCCGTCCACCGCTGATCGGCAGAAGGCTTTCGATCAGTGAAGGCCCAAAGAGTTGAAATGCCCGTTCGCGAAGATCTTTCGCCGGAACCGCCCTGATCAGTTCGCGGCCGTTGCTTTTCAGCGAGAACGCAATCTCCGGATTGGCGAGCGCGTAGTGCGTGACGATGCTTGCGATGTGGTAATTCTCGGTCGCCTGCGAACGCATGAACTTGCGCCTCGCGGGCGTGTTGAAGAACAGGTCGCGCACCGAAACGGTCGTCCCTGTCGGCCGTGCGGCATCCCGGATCTCCGGAGCGCTGCCGCCGTCGATTGAAACCCTTGTTCCCGAAGGACCGTCGTGAACCTTTGTTACAAGTTCGATCTTCGCGACCGATGCGATCGAAGCCAGTGCTTCCCCGCGGAAACCCAGGGTACTGATCCGCCCAAGGTCCTCCTGAGTGCTGATCTTTGAAGTTGCGTGCCTCTCGAAAGCGAGAACGGCGTCGTCCGGCATCATCCCGATCCCGTCATCGGCGACCTCCATCAGTCGCCTGCCGCCGAGTTCAACTTCTACGGAGATCCTTCGAGCCCCGGCGTCCAGGGAATTCTCGATGAGTTCCTTGACCACAGACGCGGGGCGCTCTACCACCTCGCCGGCGGCGATCTGGTTCGAGAGATGATCTGGAAGCAATTTGATCCTGTTAGTCGCCATTCTTCAACAGTGTACCGTCAACATTCTCTCTTCGTTCAGCGTCATTCCGGGATAGCACAACCATGCGAAGGCAGTTCGGACAGAGGCAATCACTGAACTCTTCCGAGAGTTCGGCGAGGACGGTCTTTGGAACTCTCACATCTGCACACCAACATTCGCCGGTTGCGGCGCCGCATCCGAACTCCTGTCGGCAGGAGCCGCAGACTACCGCACGCGCCTCCCGGTCTGAATCGATCACAGTCATTAGATATACATTTTCGGGGCCAAAAATGAAAATGGGCAGGCTTTCGGACCTGCCCACTAAACGATGGTTCCGCTGAATCTACGCGGATGTGGATTCGGTCTTGTCTGTTTTATTTGGCTGCGGGGTCAACCTCAGGTACGGTTTGATCTTCCGGAATCCTGCGGGGAATTTCGCGTCCGCTTCTTCGTCAGTTACCTTAGGCGCAATGATGACGTCGTCGCCGTCCCTCCAGTTGACCGGAGTCGCCACAGTGTATTTTGAGACGAGTTGGAGCGAGTCAATGACCCTAAGGATCTCGTCAAAGTCCCTACCGGTACTCGCCGGATAAGTGATCATCAGCCTGATCTTCTTATCTGGGTCAACCACAAAGACCGAACGGACGGTGAAGGTGTCGTCCGCGTTCGGATGGATCATGTCATACAGGTCCGAAACCGTCTTGTCCTCATCCGCTATGATGGGGAAGTTGAGTGCAGTGCCTTGCGTCTCTTCGATGTCTTTCGCCCATTCAATATGGGAATCGAGCGGATCAACGCTGAGGCCGATGATCTTGACGTTTCGCTCGTCGAATTTCGGTTTCATCCTTGCGGCGCAGCCGAGTTCGGTAGTGCAGACCGGCGTGAAGTCCGCCGGGTGAGAGAAAAGCACTCCCCAGCTGTCGCCGAGCCATTCATGGAAATTTACTGTTCCTGCAGTGGTTTGCGCCGTGAAATCCGGCGCGGTGTCGCCAAGCCTTAATGACATATCGTTACTCCTTTGTTGAACTGATCGCCCGTTCCGTTCCAGCCGGAGAGAGCTAGTCCGCGTTAACTCGAATCAGCCGCGGACAACATAAAATAAGGGGAAAAGAACTTTCGAAAGTACGCCCTCCAGGCGCTGTCCGTTCACGATGACACAGGCTGCGAGAAGGCCTGCCGCTTCCGACGTAATTTATACTTAGATACTACTGCTAATCGATTCGAGTCTCAAGATTCGCAAAAGAGCGGTGCTTCGCAGCCCTATGTCCTTTCATCCGCCGAGCCGACCTCTCCGGGTTCAGGAGTCTTTCGAAGCCTTACAAGCTGTACCCGCTTGGCGTCCGCTTTCAGGATCTCCAGGTCGATGCCGCGAAAACTGAGCGTTTCACCCTTCTTAGGGACATAACCCGCTTCTGAGGTTACAAGCCCTGCTATGGTAGTGAAGTCGTCGTCTTCGATCTCCATATCGAGAAGCCGTTCGATCTTGCCGATCTCTGTCGATCCAAACACCTCGAACGAACCGTCTTCTCCTTCGGTTATCTCGACTGCCTCTTCGTCGCTGTCCTCGTCCTCGATCTCGCCGACGATCTCCTCCAGAATGTCCTCGACCGTCACAAGTCCGGCAACACCTCCGTATTCGTCGATAACGATCGCTATCTGAACATGGTTGAGTTGCATCGACTTCAGAAGGTCCGAAACAGACTTGGTCTCAGGGACAAAATAGGCCGGCCTCAGAAGCGGTTCGATCAGCTCGGATTCCTTGTTTTCCGCCCATGCGTTCAAAATATCCCGCACGTAGATCACACCCTCTATGTTGTCTATGTTTTCTTTGTAGACGGGAAGTCGCGAAAACTTTTCGCCGATCATCGCGTCCCGCGCCTGACGAACGGTCGAGTCGCTCGCAAGGCCCCGGATCTCGGTGCGCGGGGTCATCACTTCCTCAACCCGAGTGTCCGAAAACTCGATCATAGTCTCGATCATGTGCCGCTCTTCTTCCTCGATTATCCCTTCAGCTTCGCCGACGTCGATGAACGCCTGAATATTCTCGTCCTCGTCTTCTTCGCTATCGGGCGCGGCGCTCGTGTCGTCATCCGTCTTCTCGCGGCCCTTGAACGACGGCTCAAGTGGATCAGCGACGAACGGCAGCACCAGGTAGATAGGCCGAACGGTTGGCAGCAGGAAGAGCAATTTCTTTTCCGGATCGTTCCAGGTGATGAACCGCGGAATGACTTGTCTGAAGATCACGGTCAGCGCCAGGCAGATCGCCAAAGAGTAGATGAGCATTTCCTTCGCCGTCGTGAAATACCGGTAAACGATAAGAACCACGATGACGGAAAAGACGATGAGCAGGATCTGGATGGCGGAAGAAAGCGCGAAGCGGAATCGCGGGCGGTTCTCGGAAATCTCGCGCAGGAACGCGACCGAACTTGGTTTTCTGTTCTCCTCGGCATCGGAGAACAGCCTTCGAAGGCTTACGTCGCTTAGCTGGGAAAACGCCATATCGACCGATGCCAGCAGCGTGAGCGCCAGCAGCAATGCGACGGCGATGGCTATTTCAATCTCCATTTGTTGGGATGATTGTAATTAACAATCCCCGAATAGTAAATGGATTGAGACGATTATGCGACGAGAAACGGCATGAAGTCCGGTACGAGAGTCAGGGGACGGCGAGAGGGAGAAAGGAGACAGGGGTATTGAAGGGACAGGGCCTGGCACTGCCCGTGAGCGAATCGAAGTTGACTGTGGTCATTTCTTCTTGAGCAGGGCCGCAGCGTCCTTGTCCGCGAGCCAGACCAACTCGCCATCCGTCGGCTTCACGCATCCGGCCGGGAACCGCGAACAGTTCCTCTCACCTTCGACCGCTTCCTTCAAAGCTTCCGCCTTCTCAGGACCGGTGACCGCGAAGATTATCTTCCGGGCGCTGTTGATCACAGGGAACGTGAGCGTCAGGCGATTTGAATCAAGGATCTCAACCCGGTTCATTACCGCGATCCGGTCTGTGACCTTCAGCGCGTCCGTGTTCGGGAAGAGCGATGCGGTGTGGCAATCATCGCCAAGCCCCAGAAGAACAAGATCGAATACTGGAAACTCACCCGGTTTGAGCTCGAAGAATCGCCGGAGCGACTGCTCGTATTTCACCGCAACTTCTTTAGCGTCGATGATCTCCGTCATCCAGCGTATTACGTTGGAAGACGGTACTGAAAGCGGTTTGAAAAAAAGGTCCCTCGCAAGCCTATAGTTGCTGCGTTCGGATTCTGGCGATACATCCCGTTCATCCCCAAAAAAGAAATAGACCTTTGAAAGATCTACTTTGGAGGCGAGACCGCCTTCGACCAGTGCCTGATAGAAGCGTACGGGTGTAGAGCCGCCCGAGAGCGCGACGGTGAACCTTCCGCGCTGCGATATTGCCTTCTTCGCGCACGTAACGAACTCTTCCGCAAGTCGCGGGAAAAGTGCTTTCTCTTCAAGGATTTGAACAGCTGCCATATTATTCGGAACTTGCAATATATCGCATTTGAATTTCCAGGGGCAACAGCGTGAATGCGTTCCGGTCTTCAGGCTATTCGATATCGTTCTTCCACTTTCTGCCATCGCGCTCGAGAAGCTCGTCGGCTTCCGGGGGCCCCCAGGACCCGCTATTGTAGTTCGGGAATGAACGAGCCGGGATGGCGTCCCAGACGTCCAGCACCGGCGAAACTATGCGCCAGCTGGACTCGACCATGTCGGCACGCTGGAACAGCGTGGCGTCGCCGAGCATGCAGTCATACAGAAGCCTTTCATAACCGGTCGAAATGGTTTCACCGAAATGATCGGCGTAATCGAAATCCATGTCTACCGAACCCATGCTCACAAGCGGGCCCGGCACCTTCGCTCCGAAATGGAGGGTGATCCCCTCATCCGGCTGTATGTGGAGCACAATTCGGTTCGTCGTGAGCCTTTCGACCGGAGTATCGCGAAACAGGACAAAAGGGGCCTGCTTGAACTGGATCAGGATCGAAGTGTGTTTCCGTTCGAGTCTTTTTCCTGTCCTTATGTAAAAAGGCACACCCGCCCAGCGCCAGTTATCGATCGATAGTTTCAACGCCGCGTAGGTTTCCGTTTCCGATGTCTCCGGCACTCCGTTCTCTGTCCGGTACGCGGGGACCGGTTTGCCTTCGATCTCGCCGGAATCATACTGCCCGCGCACCGTCTTGTTAAGAACGTCCTCAGGCGAATAGGCCTGGATCGCCTGCAGGATCTTCGCCTGTTCGTCACGAACTGCGTCCGCTTCAAATGATACCGGGGGCTCCATAGCCGTAAGCGTCACCAACTGGAATATGTGATTTGGAACCATGTCCCGCAACGCGCCCGCCTTGTCGTAATAACCCGCGCGCTGTTCGACTCCAAGGTCTTCGGCGACAGTTATCTGCACATGGTCGATGAAATTGCGGTTCCATATGGGTTCGAAAATACTGTTTCCGAACCGGAAGACCAATATGTTCTGAACCGTTTCCTTGCCGAGATAGTGATCGATCCGGTAGATCTGCTTTTCGGTCAGGATCTTTAGAAGGTCTGCATTGAGCTGCTTCGCCGACGAAATGTCCCTGCCGAAAGGCTTTTCAAAAATGAACCTTCTCCAAAGTCCGTTCGATTCTTCAGCAAGGCCGTTCTTACAGATCTTGTGCGTGACGTCTGCAAATAGAGAAGGCGGTATCGCCATATAGAAAAAGAAGTTCGCAGGAATCGAATGCTTTTCTGTGACCATTTCGAGAAGGTCTTTGATATCACCGAACAAGGCTTTGTCGTCGTCGAAATCGCCGCCGGTGTAATAAGTCCTTTCGGAAAACCAGTCAAGCAAACTCTGGTCGTAGCCGTCACCGATGAAGTCCTTCAGATCATCACCGATCTTCTTCTTAAAATCTTCAGAAGACATTTCCTGGCGACCGACGCCGATGACCGCGAAATTAGAAGGGAGATAGCCGTCCCGTGCCAGGTAATACAACGCCGGGTAAAGTTTGCGTTTTGTAAGATCTCCGGTCGCGCCGAAAATGATCATCACGCAGGAGTCTGATTTTCGCGTCGCGTCGTTGTTAATCATTGGGCGGGTTCTTCCAAAGTCGGCTATTCGCTGATGTTAAGCTTCTTCCTGAGTTTGATCTCCATTCGGTCCATTGTGCCGTCGTCCGTTTCGTGGTCGTAACCTGCCAGATGGAGCAGGCCGTGAAGTATGAGCTGTTTGATCTCGAGGTCCGGCGAAAGGCCATTCTCGGCAGCCTGCCTGGCGGCGCTCTCCACTGAGATCACGATATCCCCCAGGTATTCTTCTTCGTCGCCAAATGGAAACGAAAGGACGTCAGTCGGCGTGTTCTTGCCTCGGTACTTTGAATTCAGCTTTAGTATCTTCCGGTCCGAAACGAACGCTATCGCGGCATCGCGACCCTTTGCATTTTCGATAAGGTCCGCGGCCTGTTCGGCGAATTCTACGAAACCGATGCTCTCTATCCTGACTTTCCGTTGCTTGTTTACGATCTCGATCATAAGACGCCGCCGGTTATTGATCGTTCTCTGGAGAGTTCGAATGGGCCTCGTAGGCTCGAACGATCATTTGGACCAATTTGTGACGCACCACGTCCCGTTCATCGAAATATACGAATTCGATGTCGTCGATGCCTTTTAGAATCTTCTGGACCTGGACAATACCGCTCTTTTGTCCGCGCGGCAGGTCTATTTGCGTTTGATCTCCGGTCACGACCGTTTTTGAGCCGAAGCCGATGCGTGTGAGGAACATCTTCATCTGCTCAGCTGTTGTGTTCTGGGCTTCGTCAAGAATAATGAACGCGTCCGACAGGGTTCTTCCCCTCATAAACGCAAGCGGAGCGATCTCAATTATTCGCTTCTCCAGCATCTTCGTAACCCTTTCCGCGTCGACAAGGTCAAAAAGCGCGTCGTAAAGCGGCCGCAAATACGGATCCACCTTGTCCTGCAGGTCGCCCGGCAAGAAGCCGAGCCGCTCGCCCGCCTCGACCGCCGGCCTCGTCAGGATAATCCTGCTTACCTGCTTCTGGAACAGCGCGTGAACCGCCATTGCGACGCCGAGAAATGATTTTCCGGTACCGGCGGGACCGATACCGAAGACAAGGTCCCTGTTCTGCATCGCCTCGATATAGCGGCGTTGATTTACCGACTTCGGCGCGACCTGTTTCTTACCGGACGGGTTGAATCGGGCCTTTGTGAAGTAATCTTTCAGAGAATAAGCGCGGTCTTCGGCGATCTGCTTAAAGGCACTTCTTAGTTCCTTGTCGGAGAAGGAACTGCCTTCTTCAAAAAGGTCCGCGAAATCGCGAAGTATCGCTTTCACCGTTTCCACGTCCGCCGGAGATCCGTCGATCGTCAGATCGTGCCCCCTTGTATCCACGCGGACATCAAGGAGCGACTCCAGATATTTTATGTTTGCATCGTGTACGCCGAAGAGGGTCTCCAGCGCTCGGGGCGGTAATTCGATCTTGTTCAAAACTTCTCGGAAAAAGCTCCTTTCAACAGATTTTGAGTTGATCTCAGCCCCTTTGAAACAAGGCTGAAGACGGCTTCTAGCGATTGCGATGAATTTCACAAGGCGCCTTTGCCTAAGGTCAAATCAGTATGATATCCTCATTGCTTTGTTATCATACCGTTTTAGCTAGTTATTACAAGGAGCAGATCAAACAATGGCTAACGAAGGAACCCAACACGTCGGGAAGGTCGTTCAGGTGATCGGACCGGTTGTTGACGTTGAATTTTCAGACAATTATTTGCCCCCGATTTACCAGGCGCTTCGGATTACGTCGGAGGGGTTCGACGTAGATGAGACCGTGAATGTTATCTCGGAAGTCCAGCAGCATCTCGGAGAAGGACGCGTGCGCGCCGTCTCGATGTTGCCGACCGACGGAATGGTTCGCGGTATGAAGGTGATAGATACCGGAGGCCCGATCACGGTGCCTGTCGGAAACGCGACGCTCGGCCGCGTAATGAACGTCATCGGCGATCCTGTGGACGAACTTGGCGAGGTCAAATCCGACACGCGTTCACCGATCCACGCTCACGCGCCCAGTTTTGAAGAACAGGCCACCGAACTCGAGATGTTCGAGACGGGAATCAAGGTTATCGACCTGATTCAGCCCTTCCTCCGTGGAGGAAAGATCGGTCTGTTCGGCGGCGCCGGCGTTGGCAAGACGGTTCTCATCATGGAGCTGATCAACAACGTTGCGAAGGGCCGTGAAGGATTTTCTGTTTTCGCGGGAGTCGGAGAACGCACTCGTGAAGGAAACGACCTTCTCCGCGAGATGGTCGAGTCGAAGGTCATCCAGTACGGAGACGAATTCAACACCGCGCTTCACGACGAAGGTACTTTTGATCTCACTAAGGTCGACAAAGGCGCGATCAAGGATTCAAAAGTTTCACTTATCTACGGTCAGATGACCGAGCCCCCCGGAGCGCGCCTCCGTGTCGCGCTCAGCGGACTTACCGTCGCTGAATACTTCCGGGATCAGGGGAACGACGTGCTTTTCTTCGTCGACAACATTTTCCGCTTCACACAGGCGGGATCAGAGGTTTCGGCTCTGCTCGGACGTATGCCGTCCGCTGTGGGATACCAGCCGAACCTGGCCACCGAAATGGGAGAGATGCAGGAGCGCATCACTTCAACCAAGACGGGCGCCATCACCTCGATCCAGGCCGTCTATGTTCCTGCCGACGATTACACCGACCCGGCGCCTGCGACCACGTTTGCTCACCTCGACGCCGTGACGGCGCTTTCGAGGCAGATCGTGGAACTGGGTATTTACCCGGCGGTTGATCCGCTTTCGTCGAACTCGCGTATCCTTGATCCGCAGATCGTCGGAGACGAGCATTACAACACCGCACAGGAGATCAAACAGATCCTTCAAAGGTACAAGGACTTGCAAGACATCATCGCCATCCTCGGGCTCGACGAACTGAGTGAAGACGATAAGCTGACGGTTTCGCGCGCGAGAAAGGTTCAGAGATTCTTCTCGCAGCCGTTCCACGTTGCCGAGCAGTTCACAGGTCTTCAGGGACGCTATGTGAAGATCGAGGACA
>JAHEEZ010000163.1 GCA_024640445.1 Acidobacteriota bacterium
GAGGGTCCGTTCCGGCGGCGAGCTGGTACGCGACCTGAAGGCCCGCTTCGAAGGCTGAGGTCTCTCCGCCGTCGGTCCCGTAGTTCATCCAGCCGATCGGCAAGGTAGTGGATGCGATCCTTGCCGCTTCCGAGGGCGAGGTAGCGCGCGGGTCTCTAAGCCTCGCGTTAGTCGCCCGTATCTCTTCAAGCCTCGCTATATTTTCCGGGGCGCTGATCGCCACGACCCAAAGCTTCCTGCGCTCGACCGATTCGCCGTACTGCATCACCTTTACGCGGGTCGAGACCTCCTGAAGCTTGTGTATGTAAGCGACCATCTGGAGATTGTCCGAAAGGTAATCGCCAATCTCGTATCCCAGAAACTGCTTCGGTGTCGGAATGTTCGGATCGTACGTCCCTCCTGGAAGCCATTCGTAGCTTTGCGAAAAAACGGAAAGAGATGCGACCGAGATCAGGAGGACGGCAAGCGCCAATAGTCTTTTCATTGTTCACCTATGCCGGGCAGAGTTTGCCCTTGTCTTGGGTCCTTACGCAGTGGACGAATATCTTGCCTCTTTTGCGTCGTTGCGTCTTTTCGGGAGATCTTCCAACTATCTTATTCACGATTCACGACTTACCATTTTCGAAGAGGATTCCCGCAAAGACGCAAAGTGAAATCAATCCTGTATCAAGAAAGTGGGGGTGCGCTTAATTTATCACAGCTATTGATTTAGCTAAACTCACGGCTGATTCCGCCCGTAGAAGGCTGTGTTAGAATTCCGCATCCCTTCAAATCGAGGTAATTATGAGATCGAATACATTCAAACGAATCATTGCGTCCGTACTTCTCGCGGGTCTCGCGGGCCCCGTGTTCGGACAGTCCACTCCTTTCCTCGGCGACTCGCAGATCCGGATGTTGAGAAACGAGATCTCGGGCGACCGCGCGTACGAGCACATACGCGTACTGACTCAATGGCACAGGGATTCCGGGATGGAGGGCTATTTCAAAGCGATGGATTATGTCGCGGGCGAGGCAAAGAAGAACGGCCTGGAAGACGTTTCGATCATTCCCCAGTCATTTTCTCTCAATTACACCGCCGTCTCGGCCGAACTCTGGATGACGGGACCGGTCGAGCTCAAGCTGGCCGACATAGGCGACCACGCTTTGCTTCTTTCCGATAACAGCCGCGATTCGGACATCGAGGCGGACCTCGTTTGGGGAGGCGATGGGACGGACAAGGCTCTCGAAGGGCTGGACGTAAAAGGAAAGATCGTCCTGGTCAACGGGAATCCGGGTTCCGCGGTCGCAAACGCTGTCTACAAACGCAGCGCGGCGGGCGTCATTGCTTATACGACCTCTGAGTCGAAGAGCATGCTCGACTTCCCCGACCAGATCCCCTGGACCCGCATCCCTGACCCTCCTAAAGGCGGCACGGGAAGTTTTGCGTTCAATCTGCCGCCGCGGCGCGGAGAAATGCTCCGCAAGGTGCTTCAGGATAGCGGCGAACAGGATTACTTTGGGACCGGCAAACGCACGAAAGGCGGAAAAGTAAGGGTTCGCGCAAAGGTGGACACAAAGATCGGGAAAGAGAACGAAAGAACGGGTTCCGGGATGGTCGAGGGCTGGATCCGCGGTACTAAGTACAAGGACCAGCAGATCGTCATAACCGCGCACCTTCAGGAAGAACAGGGTTCGGCAAACGACGACGGAAGTGGTTCCGGAAATATTCTGGAACTGGGCAGAGTTTTCAGCAAGCTGATCGCAGAAGGAAAACTGCCTAGGCCGCTTCGCGACATACGCTTCTGGTGGACCGACGAGATAAGCTCCGAATACAAATTCTTCAGTTCGAATCCGGGTTCCGAAAAACAGATCCTCGCGAACCTTCACCAGGATATGACCGGAGCGAGACAGTCGATGGGAAGCCGTGTTCAAAACCTGATCTACGGCCCGCATTCAAGGACCTCGTATCTCGACGCGCTGTTCGAAAGCATCGGGAACTTCGTCATCCAGACCAATAACTCGTACATTACCGCGGGACGGCAGGGCGGATACGAGAGGCCTTTCTCTCAGCCGATCATCGCCACACGCGGATCGCGCGAGGCATACAACGCCCGCTTCGTTCCCTATTTTGCGTCATCGGACAACCTCGTATTCGTGGAAGGGATCGTGGGCGTGCCGTCCGTCGCTCTCATCAACTGGGACGATTACTACATTCACTCGTCCGACGACGACCTCGGAAACATCGATCAGACGCAGCTTCAGCGAAACAATTTCATAGTCGCTGCAATGGCGCTCTACCTCGCGTACGCGGAAGCCAAGGACGTTCCTCTGCTGGCGGCGGAAACATATGCACAGGGTTCCAGGAGGTTGGCGAATGATCTGCACACGGCGCTGCTGATCACGGAATCAGCCGGCGGTTTCATGGACGCAAAGAACCAGATCGTCCAGGGCGGAGCTCGCGAGGAAAGGGCCATCGAGTCGATAAGAGTGATCGCCGGCAATGATGAGTGGGCAAACAGGTCGATAACGAAGTACCTTGAACTGAACAAGTCACGCACTGAGCAAATGGTCAAGGAGTTGGAGCAGGCATCCGGCCTCAGGAGCGAGGGCGACGAGAACTATCTCTTGTCCCCGCCGGAAAGAGCTGCAATGCAGAAGATTCCCGAAAATGTCGCTTCCCTGGCAGATTATTTTTCGAAGCGGCGATATATACCGACCAGCCTCCACCCGGTCATGCACTCGGAAGTGTTCAATTTTGTCGACGGCAAAAGGTCATACCTCGATATCTACCGCGCTGTCCGCGCCGAGGCGCTCGCGGGAAGTAAATTCCTTTACGGCGAGGTGACGCTGGAGGATGTGGTGAAGGTTCTGGACGCGAACATCGAGTCCGGAGCTCTCAAACTCGTCAATCGCCAAGAATGATTTCCGCAGAGGTCGCGGAGCGCGCAGAGTCTTTTTTGGTTTCCTGCCTCTGCGGTCCCTGCGTCCTCTGCGGTTAATTCGCTTCGGGTTGAATTATTCGGCGGATTTACCGACAATGAGACCGGCTAATCTTTTCGCGCCATTCGGCGCAATAGGCAGGGACAAGCCCTGCCCCTACGAATTCAGCCAACTCGGCAAACTCGCTGAACTCAGCTAACCCACGAAACTCCTATGCTCTCGTTCCAAACCACATTCGAACTCTACACAGGTCTTCCCGTCTGGATCGGTTATGTGTTTACATTTCTATTCGGATCGGTGGTCGGCAGTTTCCTGAACGTAGTCATACACCGTGTGCCGCGCGAGGAATCGATCGTGTTCCCGAACTCCGCCTGCCCAAAATGCGGTGAGGCGATCAAAGGCTACGACAACATACCGATCTTCAGCTGGCTGATACTTGGCGGAAAATGCAGGAACTGCAAAGAACCGATCTCGCCCAGGTATCCGGCCGTCGAACTCCTGACCGCACTGCTATGGGTGTTGTGCTTCTGGCAGATCGGGTTCAATGCATATCTGCCGGTCGCGATCGCTTTCGTTACGGTTATGGTCTCGCTCGTCTTTATAGACGCCGAGCACATGATCCTCCCGAACGTGATCACATATCCTTTGCTCATCTGCGCCATTCTCGTAAGGCTTATATTCCCACTAACCGTGGGCGCGCTCTATTTCAAGGACATACTCAGTTATCCGCTTACGCTTCTGGCGGGACAGCCTGCCTGGCTTGTGTCTCTTGCAGGAGCCGGACTCGGCGCACTGTTTGGGGGAGGGTCGCTTTGGCTGATCGGAGAGCTTTGGAAACGACTTCGCGGAGTAGACGCGATGGGACTCGGAGACGTAAAGCTTATGTTCGGCGTCGGCGCGCTTCTCGGCTTCCAGCTGACATTCCTTACGATATTCATCGGCGCATTTACGGGCGCGGTGGCAGGGGTGCTTTACATCGCAACGCAAAAAGAAAAGGACCTGCAGGCGCAGATCCCATTCGGAATTTTTCTTGGTATCGGGTCGGTGATCTCGCTGCTTTTCGGAGACGCCCTGATCACCTGGTACATTGAAACCTTCATGCCGCGCTAGTTCTTCATTTATTGAACGTCACGGACTCTTCCAGACAGGCGAGCGAACAAAAATAATCCGATTTCAGCTTCACCCCGTCTTCCTTTGCCATCCATTTCTGGCATTTCGGGCAGCGCACAAGTTCAGTGTCTCCGGACCGGGTCTTGGGTTCGACCTGCTTTTCATTAGGCGGTTTCATCCTCTTCCTCATCTTCCGGAACGTCTGGTACATGAACCACGCCGTCATAAGCTGGCGGCGGTACTGCCAGGCCACAATTGCCACCAGCAAGAGAAGAAGAAAAAGAATGATCAGCCACTTCATTGTTAGTTCCCAGGATTCACGCGCGCTTCGAGGTCGGGTATTGCGGGGCTCTGAGGATTGATCTTGCGAAGTTCCTCAAGATGCCGACGCGCTTCAGCCTTATCCCCTTTCGCCGCATAAGCCTGCGAAAGATATTGCAGAGTCTTCTCGTTGTTGGGATCCTGTTCCAGCGCCGTCTTCAGCTCGCCTATGGCAGCGTCATTGTCCGGTGCCGCGCCCTGCAGGTAGGTCAGTCCAAGGTCTGTTCGCACCTTCACATCTTTTTCGTTCTTTGTGAGCGCCTTTTGGTAAAGCTCCCTTGCCTGCTTGTTAAAGGAGTCGTCCTTCTTTAGCTGGCCGAGGTCAAAATTGATATTCGCAAGCGAAACGATCACGTCGTAGTCGTCGGCGTTCAGCTTATAGGCGCGGTCAAGCAGCCTGGCAACGTCCTCCAGGAGGCTTGCGTCCTGCTTCATCGCTGCATACGTATAGAGCGCAAGACCGAGCGTCTTCTGGTATTCGAAGTTGTCGGCGTTCTTGTCAGCTTCCGCAAGCTTTGCCTTGATCTCTTCGTCAGAAAGTTCCACTTTCGAACCGCCGGCAGGCGCGGCGCCCGCCTTTGGGTTGCCACCCGACTGAGCGGTTGTCGCCGCATCAATTGCAGCTTTGTTCAGGGAATTCGCAATAAGAAAACCGGCCGCGAATCCCACGATAAGTCCGACGACCAGTCCAAGTATCAACTTAGTGTTCATTTGATTTGAATTCTATCAAAAGGAGGGACCGTAAGCGAAAAGCGCCGCCGCCCAAAGTGGAGCGGTGGCGCATAAATGATTCTTTGCGAAGGTCAGATCTTGCTATTCTCCGGAGCAATGTACGGAAGGTCATCCGTTCGACGCCTCGGAAGCGGATCTGATGCCCTTCGCCTGGGTGTACTTTGGGATGCCCGCCTGTCCACACTGCCCGAAGGCAGACCTTTTCCATGCACGGCCTCGACCAGTATTCGAGTGATCTCCTGGGAGAGAGTGCGGTGTTCAACCGCCGCACGGCGTTTTAGAGATTCTTTGAGCTCATTGGGAACATATGCTCCTATGAATACCCCTTTGCGATTTGCCATTTTATCAACGCTCCTTCTACGCTTTTGAACTGATCAAGAATGCCCCGCGAACCGACAGTCCCATAAGCCGAATTCTGTTATCCCGCCGAAGCGGAACGGTAATCATTCATCTGGGCCGTTTGTTGCCAAACGGCTCTTGCGACCTACCCGGAAACGCCTCCCGAATCGCTTCGGGAACCCGGACGAGCAACCCGGATCTCGTTTCCCTATTTGGTCTTGCACCTCGAGGAGTTTGCCTGGCCGCGAATGTCACCACCCGCGCCGGTGGGCTCTTACCCCACCATTTCACCCATCACCTTTCGGCTGGTTTGTTTTCTGTTGCACTTGTCGTCGCCCGGCAATGCCGGACGCCCGGCCGTTAGCCGGCTCGATGCTCTACGGTGTTCGGACTTTCCTCCCTCATTCCTAAGAATGAGAGCGATTACCGGAACTGCTCGATTTACGGGGCGTGCCCTACTATAGCAAAAGTTGTTGAACAACAACAACCCAGTTATTACACATTGTTATGTGTGTAACTTTTTGCCTTATCCGACGTCAAGCGGCGGATATTCCGGCTCACCCGGAGATTTCTTCGCAGATTCGTTTCGGTCGTAGGAACTAAATTGTTAAAGGGGGTTAAATTTTAGAAAAATTCGTAATACCTTCGGACGAAGGTACTATCTTCATCTTCTGCGGAAAGACAGGAGATGCTCAAAATCCACCAGATGAGCCCATTTTTCGCGGTATATCTCCCGAACCTGCTCGTCTTTTGCATCCCCGTCATCGAGCTTTTCGATCTTTTTGAGAACATCGGCGCATTCCTCGCTGGCGATGTTTGCAACGAGATGCCTGATTCGGGCAATGGAATTGACGTTCATACTCAGTTCCGTCGCCCCGAGCGCGATGAGGATCGGAACGTATAATGGAGAGCCCGCCATCTCACCGCAGACTATCGCCGGCTTGCCCGCACGTTCCGCCGCCCTGATCACTATCCTGAGGCTCTCGATCACAGAGCTGTGAAGGGTCCTGAACCAGTCCGCCACTTCTTCGTTGTCCCGGTCGACCGCAAGCAGGTACTGGACGAGGTCATTCGTGCCTATGTTGATAAAGTCAGATTCTTCAAGGATGCGCTCTATCGACAGCACCGCCGCGGGAACCTCGACCATGACACCGATCTCGGGATCTCCACATGGAAGCCTTCCTTCTCGAAGCGCATTCTTTTCAGCCTCGATGACATACTTAGCCCATCGAATCTCTCCGACATCCGAGATCATCGGCAGGACTATGCTGATATGGTTTCCATCGGAAGCCCGAAGAAGCGCGCGGATCTGCGTTCGGAACTCTTCCTCGTACCTCATGCTGAGGCGTATGCCCCGCATGCCGAGAGCGGGGTTCTTTTCCTTGTTAAGTCTGCCGCCCGCGATCTGATCAATGCTCAGATCGAACGTCCTGATCCGTATGCCATGCGCATTCGCTTCCGAAGCGATCCTTGAATATGTTTCAACCTGCTCTTCTTCTGACGGAAACCCGCGGTTCTGATTAAAGAGGAATTCCGATCGGTAGAGTCCGATCCCTTTCGCGCCCAGTCTGCCTGCCGCGCCGTAATTCCGTGTGATATCCAGATTGGCCCTGATAGTGATTGAATGCCCGTCAAGCGTTTCAAGCGCCCCGGCATCGCCCTCACCGAGGTTAAATGTGTCTTCCGGCGCCTTAAAAGCGGCAAACCGCTCGGCGGTGTCTTGTTGCGGCCGCAGAACTACCTGACCCGAGAAACCGTCGACGATCATACGGTCACCCGTTTCGACAGCGCGCAACAGTCCTTTTATTCCGGTTACTGCCGGAAGATCGAGTTCTCGGGCCAGAATGAACGTGTGAGAGGTCCATCCTCCGTTCTCCGTCACCACCGCCACAGGGTTTCTTTTGCTGAGTTCGATGAGAGTCGATGGATTTAGCTCGGTCGCTACGATAATGGTGTTCTCATTGAGCGAATAACCTTGCTGACTACCCCCGCCCAAGGCGCTCAGAAGGCGTTCCCCCACGTCTTCAAGATCGATGTACTTTTCTTGAAGATGCTTGTCCGAAAGCGATTTGTATCTGCTGACGTATTTGTCGATGACCACTTTCACCGCCCATTCGGCGTTTACCCTCTGCTCGGAAACCATCGACTCGATCTGCGTTATAAGGGAGCGGTCTTCGAGAAAGAGTCTGTGGGTCTCGAAAATCCGCGCCCGGTCCCCACCTCCGCCATAGGTGCCTTCGCTGATGTTTGTGAGCTGTTCTTTGGCCGCTTCGACCGCCTCTCGGAATCGCTCTATCTCCTTATCTGTCGCTCCGCCTTCGATGGGGCGCCGGTAGAATTGACGCTTTCGGCCATGCAGGCACAGAACCGTGCCGATGCTGACACCCCTGGAGACCGCCCGTCCTGAGAGGGTCAATTCTCCGAATTCGGAATTGTCCGGCTGAGATAGATTTTTTACGGTCGTTTGGTGGGTCATCTGGTGAAACTTCATTCAAAAGGACGATAACTGAATGTGCGCGCGTTGTGTCAGCTCATATCGAAGTGAATCCGCCGCCGCTACCGCCCTGGTTTGGAAAGAATGGTTTCAGAAGGCCGGCGAACGCCCTAAGATTCCTTGTCTGGATCAGGATCTCGCCTGGCCCTTGAAATTCGGCGACAAGCCCCTCGCCGCTTAGGAAGCTCCGGAAGAATCCGCTTTTCGCGGCTTTCCTTATATCGTAGCTCATTGAGGCCTCCCAGGCGACGAGATGCCCAGTATCCACAACATATCGCTCACCCGCCTTCAAAACTTTCTTGTGGATCGCACCGAATGAAGAGACCAGCAAAAGACCGTTTCCGGTGATATGAAGTAAGAAAAGACCCTCACCGCCGAAGAAAGACTTCATTCCGCCGAACTTGGTATCCACGTTCAACGAAACGTCTCCTGCCATATACGAGCTTGACTGGA
>JAHEEZ010000399.1 GCA_024640445.1 Acidobacteriota bacterium
TTCGCAGGATCGCCATAACCATCGCCGGCACAAACCCGATCTTGACCTCCGGATATCCGAACCTGGAGCTATCTGATGCAAGCACGATATCGCAGGCAGTAGCGAGCCCGCATCCGCCCGCCAGAGCTCTTCCGTGAACCGCCGCTATTACCGGAATCTCGATCTTCCTAAACGCAAGAAACAGCGCCATCAACGACTCGGCGTCGGCAAGGTTCTCGTCGTAAGAGTATTCGGAGATCTTCTGCAGCGCGGCAAGGTCTGCTCCCGAACAGAAGTCCTTACCCGCGCCGCGTATCACGACAGAGCGGAGTTCTTTGTCTCGAGAGGCCTTTGCAAGGGAGGCCTTCAGCGCGGCTATCAGCTCATCGTTCAGCGCATTGCGTTTCTCGGGACGGTTGAGAGTGAGATACAGCGCGGATCCGATCCGGTCTTCAAGGACTACACTCATGGTTTCTCCTTGTTCGATTCACCCAGAAACTCTATGAGAGCTTTCGATACTTTCTCCCTCGCCTCGACCTGCACCCAGTGGGCCGATTCGGGAATGCGGATCTCGTCGTAATCGGCCGCGACGACCTCGGCTACTCCCTCGACGGTCGAAGGCAGTATCGCGTGGTCCTGTTCGCCGTAAATGAAGAGCGTCGGGACCTCTATGTCCGGGAGTTCCATCTTTTTCCCGAAGATCCGTTTCATGATATTCGCCCTATAAACGTTAATGCCGCCCGTGATCGCACCGGGCTGGCTCCAGCCTTTCTTGTACTCGATGATGTCCGTGTCCGTGATAATGCCGGGAACGGCAGTCGAGTTCCTCATCGCCTTTTCCATCCCATCAAAATCCTTTGCCGACAGAAGCCACTCCGGAACTCCCGGGATCTGGAAAAAGAACATATACCAGCTTGCAAGAAGCTGTTTCCAGCCAAGGTTCTTTTTCCATATGTCCGGCGGCGGGACCTGAAGGCAGGCGACCCTGGAAACGGTTTCGGGATGGAATCTTGCCGCTCCCCAGGCGACTCCGGCGCCCCAGTCGTGGCCGACGACCGCAGCCGTCTCGAAGCCCAGGTTGTGTATCAGGCCGATTACATCATCGACAAGGTTGCGAATATCGTAATCCGAAACGTTCTCGGGCTTGTCACTGAGGTTCACGCCCCGCATATCCGGTGCGACGACTGTAAAGTCGCCGGACGCTGAGAGGTCAACAAGCTGGTGCCGCCACGAATACCAGAATTCCGGGAAGCCGTGGAGCAGGACGACAAGCCTGGGACCGTTCCCCGCCTTCGCATAGTGGATCTGCACTCCGCCGACCTGTGAGTAGCCAAAGGATATCGTTTTTTGTAGCGCTTCGGTCATCAGTTCTCCAAAAGTCCGGCCTCTTCATCGGAGAGGTCGACGTTCATCCGCAGAAGCGCCGTCGAGAACGTCTTGCCCTGCGCGTCCGTCATCAGCGAAAGCGTCCCGCCGCCGCCAAGCGATCCGTGAAGAAGGAAGTTCAGAGCTCCCAGATTTGGCAGTTCGAATCGTTCAATGTCTCCTTTCACGATCGGTCCGAAATGCTCCTTTACCTTCTCCGCCGTCACTTCGCGGACAAGCACCGGATAAAACTCTTCTCTCAATGCGATTACGCCGACGTTCGCAGTGTCGCCCTTGTCGCCTGAACGTGCGTGAGCTAGTCTTGTAAGTTCAACTTTCATATGTATATATCTCTGCTTTGTTCCGGTGATGCATGAACTTCAGAAAGCCAGCCAGTACAAGCGAATGGCTGATCGATCCGTTTTCGATCAAACCGTCTATTTCCCCGACCTTCACCTTGCGGACGGATATGCTCTCATGTTCGTCGAAAGCCTTTTCGCCATTCCCGACGCAATCTTCGGCAAGGAAATGATAGATCCAGTTGCTCTGTATCGCCGGATTCGGCCTTGAGCGTCCGAGCGGGATGATCTTCCCGGCAACAAAGCCAGTCTCTTCGGTCAATTCGCGCGACGCGCATTGATCGGGAGATTCGCCTTCATCCACAAGGCCACCGGGAATCTCAAGCGTCACATCTTCGGTCCCGTGCCTGTACTGCTCGATAAGAAGGATCTCGCCGTCCAAAGTGACCGGAATAACATTCACCCAGTCGGGGCTTTCGATCACATAGAACGAGGCTTCACGGCCGCTTTCGGCAATCGAGTGCCGTTCGGTGACGTCGAACACGCGGCAATCGGCGACCTTCTCTTTTGAAACGGTCTTCCATTCTTCCGGTCGGTCCATTACATCCTTAGGTTTCAATTATCTCAACCTTCGTTTCGATCAATGTTTTTGGTATGAGAGCAGGGAAGTACGCCATTATTTCCTCGACCTTCGGCCTGCCGCCTGCGAAACCCGTGACCGAAGGCGGCCCGGTAAGGATCAGAGGCGCGATCTCTTTGGTGAAACGGCTTACGTCCTCGCGGCTTTGTCCGC
>JAHEEZ010000164.1:0-7928 GCA_024640445.1 Acidobacteriota bacterium
ACCGAATGAAGAGACCAGCAAAAGACCGTTTCCGGTGATATGAAGTAAGAAAAGACCCTCACCGCCGAAGAAAGACTTCATTCCGCCGAACTTGGTATCCACGTTCAACGAAACGTCTCCAGCCATATACGAGCTTGACTGGACCAGGAACGCCTGGTTTCGCATCTCGATCCCGACAACGTCGCCGGGCGACCCCGGCGCGAAAGTCACCTCGCCGGGAGCGCCTTTCGCGGTAAACGTTGACACGAACGCGGATTCTCCGCCTCCGAAACGCTTTAGCGCGCCCATCACGCCGCCTTTCATCTCTGACTGAAGATCGATATTCCCCGACATCGAAACCATAGCGCCGGCTTCCGCACAGATCGACTGTTCCGCCTCGAGATTCACGACAGCAAGCGCAAAAGCCCCTTTGTGCAGGATCTCCCAACGGTACCCGCGGCCTGTCCCGCGGTCGTCACTGTCGAAATGGAATGTCTCCCCGGAAGTTGCCGCCTTCCCCGCGGCCGTGTCCGGAGGTGGTGGTGTGGAAGGATCGAACTGGAATCCGCAGCCCCCGCAGAATCGGGAGGACGGAACCAAAGGAGCTGTGCATTTAGGGCAATTCATTAACGCGGTTATGAGGTCCGGGAGCGGATTATTTGTACTGCTTCATCGGCTGTGGATGCAAAATCCAGAAGGCCCACTTCGGCGTCGCTTACTACCAACTGTTGTTGCCAGGCGTTCACAACCGGTTTCCAGCATTCTCCCAAAAGCACGAGTGGGACGCGATCGATCACGCCCGTCTGGAGTTTGTTCCAAACAAGAGATATCTCCGTTACGGTCCCCATTCCGCCCCTGATCGCGACAAAGCCGACCGACCTTGTTATCAGGTTCTGAAGCCGTTCATAGAAATGATTGGTGGCCACCTTGTCGGTCAAGAACCTGTTCGGTTCGTGCTTGAACTGATTCATCACGATTCCCAGCACACGGCCGCCTTTCTCCCGCGCCCCGCGCGAGGCAGCTTCCATGACCCCGAGATAACCGCCGGTGCAGATCGTGTAGCCTGCCTCGGCCAGGCTTGCCCCAACTTCGCGCGCCTGCTGATATTCAACGGACTTTTCAGTGCATTTCGATCCGCCGAAAATCGTAACGATCTTATCCGATCCAGGTTTGTCCACTATTTTGTACTCCAAGAAGGTAAAGTCTGACAGGCTCAATTATATTTCAGAAGTCCGCGAACTCAAGCCTTCATCGCTCTTCCGCGGCTTCTTCCGGCGTAAGGTTCCCTGCTTCGTGGATCGCACGGGCGGTATTCGTGATCATCAAGAGGACGATCCCGACCACGAAAAAGAAGATCAGCCCCAGGATCGCATGCCTGTAAGAGCCCGTGCTTGCCACGACGACCGCAAAGACCAGGTTTCCAAGCCAAGAGGTACCTTTCTCGGAGATCTCGTACAGGCCGAAGAAGGAGGATTCGCGGTCCTTTGGGATCATCTGCGAGTAGAGCGATCGCGAAAGCGCTTGAGCGCTTCCGAGAACGAGACCGATGAACGCTCCCATTATCCAGGCCTGGAATTTCGAATCCAGGAACTGGTAAGCAAAGATGACGATCCCGCACCAGATAGTGAGACTGACAATGATCGTCCGCTTCGCGCCGATCACTCTCGCGAGCCTTTCAAAGACAATCGATCCGATGAGCGCCGCGACTTGCGCGACGATGAATATCCCCAAAAGAAATGCCTGATCGGTCTCGAGTCCCCTGGAGACAAAAAGCTCTTGCGACAGGAACACCGACGAGTTCAGGATGACGGTCTGGATCCCGTCATTGTAGAAGAGGTAAGCGATGAGAAACAGTGCGGTGTATTTCAGCCTGACCAGTTCTTTCAGCGTCACCCACAGTTCTGAAAATCCGATCGCGACCAGCCGCTTGCCTTCCGGGATCACCTTTGTGGCGTTTCGCGACTTTACGAGCGCAAAAGTCACGATTCCGAACAGCCCCCACCAGAGGGACGCGGAGAGCATTGATATCCTGACGGCCGTGCCTTTGGTAATTCCAAGTGCATCCGCGTAACTGATGAGCATAAGGTTGGCGACAAGCATTATCACCCCGCCCAGATACCCGGAGGCGAATCCGTAACTTGATATCTTGTCCCTCTGGTCCTCGGTGGTCAGGTCCACAAGGAACGCGTTGTAGAAAACGTTTGCCGCCGCGAAGCTCATGTTGGCGATGATCATCAGCAGACAGCCCATGATGTAATGATCGCCGGAGATGAAAAAGAGAAAACTGCTTGCGGTCACTCCCAGGTAACAGAAGAATGCCATCATCTTCTTTTTCAGGTGGGTATAGTCCGCGATCGAACCTAGAAGGGGAAGGAAAAAGATCTGGGACGCGACCGATAGCGCGAGAGCGTTCGGCACAAGGGATTCCGCGGTCACCGATCCGAGGAATCCGAGGCTGAAGACCGTTCCGTTCATCCCCACGTCTGCCTGCGCAAGCGCCGTCAGATACGGTCCAAGCAAGACACTGATGACGGTAGTGTAAAAGGCGGAATTCGCCCAGTCGTACATCAGCCAACCGAAGATCTCTCGACGGTCATTCTTCTTAGGCGCGGAGGCTGTGTTTTCGTTCATTCGTTCAAGAGATCGAAGATAAGCGGCGAAATGTCAGTCAGGTCCCGGACCCGCTTTGAGGATTCGGCCGCGCGTCTGCCCCAGATCACGGTCGGCACGCGGTTGAGAGTATGGTTGCGGACGGACAGATTCTCTATGTTTCCGTGGTCGCTTGTCAATATGACGGTCGTGCGCTCGAGATCGGCATTTTCAACCGTCCTGCGCAGGAACTCGGCTAACTCCGGAATGTGGCGAACAGCCCTTTCCATATCGCGATCGTGCCCTATCTTGTCCGTGATGAAATGCTCGTAAAGCACGAAGCGGTGGCTTTCCGTAAGCCGGGCAAGGATCTCGGCGGCGTCCCCCGAGGTAAACTCCGGGACATCAAACCCCTTTTCGATAAGAGAGCGGTTCGTAAAGTCATGATAGATCGAACGGCGTCCGAGAAGATCCGGTATCTTATTGAAGCCGATTCCCGCGGATTCTACGGCGACAGTGGTCGCCGATTTCCATCTGGGAACCGATTCGAAGTACTGCGGGGTATAGGTGTTCGCGAATAGTCCCGGGCCAAGGTCCGCTTCTCTCAACTGCTTGAAGATCGAGGCTTTTCTCAAAAGAACCCGCAATGCCTCATTCGGAAAGCCCTGCTTGTGCCTTCCGAGATGCTTCGGGGCATTCATGCCTGTCAGGATAGTGGTCTGGCCTGAAGCGCTCTGGGGCCGCCCTTCGACGCCCAATGTGGCATCGGTCGGGACCATTACACCTCCCTGCCCGGGATCCCCTTCCTCGCCTTCGAAGTAAGCGAGCGGCTCCGCGCCTTTTGAAAGATGAAGAGGATTACCAGGGTCCCTCTTACCGATCCCGAGTCCATCGACAAAAAACAGGATTACTGAGTTCATTGCAAAAAGATGATCGATCCAAGAGATCCAAAAAGTTACTTTAGTCCGTACTTCAATCGGAATGCTTTCCGATCCGCGCAACTACGGACCGTTCCCTCAACGCTCCCCACGCCTGGGAGTCTTCAGCTATTACTTCCGATCCTTCTAGTGTTTCATGCAGATTGGCGGGATAAATAAGTTCGGCGAGATCGTAGACATCGGCCGCGGCAACAAAAACGAAGCGGTCGAACGCCCCTCCTTTGACAAGTGCGAGCGATCTGGAATCGGCAGTGGAAAGCTGCATCGGGTCCCATATTCGTTCCTCAACCACACGCGCCCCGGCTGCGGTCAGCTCCGCCGCCGGCAAAAAATGGCCTGATCCCGAAAACAGAAGCAGGAATCTCATTTCACCAAGTGTCTCGATCCCTCCGCAGTATTTGGCAATGGACTCCAAAACACCCTTTGAAGAAACGTCCAGGGGAATAAGATCGGTGTGTATTTCGGAAAACCGAAGTCGATCTGCGACGGCCTCTCCGGCGGAACATACGAAGACCGAATCAAAACCTGAAAGATCGGCCTCGGATTCCTCGAGCCGGGAAACGAATCCGTCCGCTGCCCTGATGTCGCCAAAGAGGATCCACTCGAAAGAGCCTATATCCGCAGAAACATTGCCGCCCGATCTCGTTTCACCGACTGGTTCAGGAAGCGTCAGCACCTGATCGCCTCGGTCTTTCAGGGCTGAAACTACGGACCTGTTAGAGGCCTTCGAGATTAACGCTGTAACACGTTCCTGCATAAGCAGCTCAGCGCCGGTGCGCTCAGAAGATCGCAAAAAACCGCTTGTTTGCAATTGACCGGTAAAATCAGTAAGTTTGTATTTTGGACCTGCGAGATCGGCCTCCCTCCGGGAAGGCCGAAAATATTTATACTTCAGATAATGAAAGCAATCATCCTGGCCGCCGGCTACGGCACGCGGCTGTTCCCCCTTACAATCGACCGCACCAAACCCGCGATCCCTCTGCTCGGTAAGCCGCTTGTTGGATACGTTGCCGAGTATCTCGCGACCTTCGGGATCAAAGACGTTGTTGTAAATCTTCATCATCAGCCGGAGTCTGTCAAGCGTGCTCTGGGCGACGGAAGCAGGTTTGGTGTCCGCATTCATTACACGACTGAGCTTCCCCGGATCCTGGGAACGTCGGGCGCGCTCGACAACGCACGTGAGCATCTGGAAGATGACACGTTTCTGATCATCAACGGTAAGATCGTGACCGATATCGATATCGAAGCCGCGCTGACGCAACATCGCGAATCGGGCGCTATCGCGACTATGATCCTAAAGGAAAACGCGGCGAGGGAACGGTTTTCCGAAGTGTACGAAGAAGGCGGACGGGTGACGGGATTCGGCGACTTTCCTGATCCGAACTTAACTGAAGGGCCCGCACCGATGATGTTCACCGGGATCCATATCCTCGAACCAAGGGCTTTCGATTACATCCCGCGCGGGGTCTATTCAGACATCGTGCCGACTTTTTACAACCCGGCAATCGCGAAAGGTGAACACATCGGCGCACACATCACCAACGCCCGCTGGTTCGAGCTTTCCACGATACCCCGTTACCTCGAGATAAGCCTGAAACTGCTGAATGGGGCAAAACATAGGACATTTGTCGGCAGAAATCCGAATATCTCCGAATCCGCACTTATCGACGATTCCGTGATCTGGGACAATGTGTCGATCGGTGAAGGGGCTCGGGTAGAAAGATCGATCATTGGCGACGATGTCGTCATCGGCCCCGGCGAGACCATTTCCGATTCGGCTGTGGTTCGCAGCGAGATCCTTGGACATTCAAGTGAAGTTCCGGAGAAAGCGCTTAGAGGCAAGATCGTCGGTGAGAATTACGTGGTTCCCCTGATCCAATGAGTGAAAAGGCAGTTGAAGAGAATATGACTTCTGACGCTGAGAAGCGTCTGAGATCTTTCCTCGAATCGAAAGGGGAAGATCCGCGAGCGCAACCGCTGACTCCCGATGCATCTGCGCGCGAATACTTCCGCGTCCCCTGGAAAGGTGAATCTCGGATCGCTTGCGTTTATCCCGAGCCCTTTGGCGGGGACCTTCCTTTTCTCGATACTTCGGCTCTCTTTGCGGAAGCCGGCCTGCCGGTCGCCGCGATCATTGACACCGGAGGCGATGAGGGCGTTGTCATCCAGGAAGACCTTGGCAACACTTCCCTTTCCCATCTTCTGCAGGCTGCTGATGAATCGCAATGCGAACAGATGATCGGGCAGGCGATCACCCTGATAGCGCGGATCCAGGCGGCGACGAACATCGCGTTCGAAAGAGGTTCGATAGCTTCGAAGCTGAGGTTCGACGCGGAGAAGCTTGGTTGGGAGCTTGATTTCTTTCTCGAGCATTTCTTCAGAAGCCTTCGAAACGAACCGCTTCCGAAATCACTTGAAAATGACGTCCGGGGCGAATTTACAGACCTCGCGGAAGAGCTGGAAGGGTTTTCGGGGGTTTTGACGCACAGGGACTTTCACGCGGCAAACCTGCTTGTTGGTGATGACGGCACGCTCCGGATCATCGATCATCAGGATGCGCGTGTCGGCTCTGCGGCATACGACCTTGTCTCGCTGCTTCTCGACAGGGTGACGGAAGCACCGAATGAAGGCTGGCTGGCGGAAAAGAGGTCGTTCTTGCTTGAGGAAAGAGTGAAAGCTGGACTGGAAGTGATCGATCAGGAAGACTTTGCGTACGAATTCGATCTTGTCGCGGTCCAAAGATGCCTGAAAGCTATAGGCACATTTTCAAACCAGGCCGGAAATTTCGGCAAGATCCATTACACGGCTTACATTGACCCGATGTTCGGAATAGTCTCCGGAATATGCGGGAAGCGAAATAGATTTCCGGCGGTCCGTGAGATGATCCTTAGGTATACCGGCAAATAAATATATGAACCAGACATACGTAGCAGACCTTTCAGAAAAGGTCGGTGAAGAGGTAACCCTCAAAGGATGGCTTTACAACTCCAGGTCAAGCGGCAAGCTCGTCTTTCTACAGCTTCGCGACGGCACTGGAATCGTGCAATGCGTCGTTTTCAAGGGCAATGTAAGCGAAAATGTCTTTGAGCAGGCTGCGGCCGCCGGACAGGAATCGTCGATCATCGTTCACGGAAAGGTAAAAGAGGACGCCCGATCGCCTATCGGCGTCGAGATCGACGTCACTGACGTCGAAGTTGTGCAGAATGCGTCCGATTACCCGATCACCCCTAAGGAGCATGGAACCGAGTTCCTGATGGACAACCGGCACCTGTGGATCCGATCGAGGAAACAGCACGCGGTTCTAAGGATACGGCACACGGTCATCAAAGCGACGCGCGATTTCTTCGACGATAACGGCTTCATTCTGGCCGACACTCCCATTTTCACACCTGCCGCCTGCGAGGGGACGACGACGCTTTTTGAGGTCGACTATTTCGATGACAACAAGGCATATCTGACGCAAAGCGGCCAGCTGTACAACGAAGCGACCGCCGCAGCGTTCGGGAAGAGCTATGCTTTCGGCCCTACTTTCCGTGCCGAGAAGTCAAAGACCCGCCGCCATCTGACCGAATTCTGGATGGTCGAACCTGAAATGGCATATGCCCATCTTGATGACGTGATGGACCTTGGCGAAAACCTGATCCTGTCGATCGTCTCCCGGGTGCTCGATGAAAGAAAAGAAGAGCTTGAGACTTTGGAACGTGACGTGTCGGTTCTTGAAGCGATCGCGTCGCCGTTTCCCAGGATCCATTACGACAAAGCCGTCGAGATGCTGAAGGAAGGACATCAGAAGGGCGAACTGGAGAACGAATTCGAATGGGGCGGCGACTTTGGCGCACCCGATGAGACCTATCTTTCACAACAATTCGGAAAGCCTGTTTTCGTACACCACTTCCCCGCCGCTATCAAAGCGTTTTACTTCGAACGTGATCCGGATCGTCCCGAACTTGCTTTGGGCGTGGACCTGCTCGCTCCCGAAGGCTACGGAGAGATCATCGGCGGCGGAGAACGCGCCACCGATCTGGATTACCTTGAAAAACAGATCGAAGAGCACGGCCTGCCCAAGGAGTCGTTCGAATGGTATCTGGATCTTCGAAGGTACGGTTCGGTCCCGCACGCGGGATTCGGCATGGGAATCGAGCGCTGCACCGCCTGGATGGCGGGGATCGAACACATCCGCGAAACGATTCCGTTCCCGAGGATGCTTTACAGGCTCCGTCCGTGAGCTGTGAGCAGTAAGCGGTGAGCGGTGTCTGTAGCCCGACCGTGAGGGAGGGCGTAGATCGGCGGTGAGCCGACTGGAACGCAGGCGCCCCCGCCTGCCATGAGCGAAGCGAAATGGGGTCAATAAACCGGGGGCTGGCGGGTAATCATCTTCCCTTTTTGAACTCTTCATTTTCGATTTTTAATTGCTGAAGCTAT
>JAHEEZ010000164.1:7938-8356 GCA_024640445.1 Acidobacteriota bacterium
ACGATACCCTTCCCGAGAATGCTGTACAGGCTGAGACCTTAGATCAGGTATCAATGATCAGGTATCAAGTATCAGCTGCCCTCATATCAGTATTGGTTTTGCATTGCGTTTTTGCGGGAAACTTGCGTGAGAACCGCGATTTGGGCCGGGTTTAATAAGATCGAGAGGATCGTTTCGAGCAGGGCTTTGCAATGCAACGCAGGGCACGGCGCCGCGCCAGACTTCGGGAAGGGATTGTAATGAAGAAAACACTGATACTGGTCTCCCTGTTAATTGTCTGGCTTGCCGTTCCATTCTCCGCCCAGGAAAAGATCCGGGATCTTAAACCGACCGTTGTCCTCGTTTCGCTCGACGGATTCCGATCAGATTATCTGGAAACCTACAAACCGCCGAACCTCCTTAAACTGGCGAAGAAAGG
>JAHEEZ010000400.1 GCA_024640445.1 Acidobacteriota bacterium
CCCGATGTGTTGCCGAGCGGACAGTATCGCCATGGGACGTCCCCATCTCACTCTTCATTCTTACATTTGAATTTTCCATATTTCCCATCCTTTTCTTTTCGGCTTGCGCGGCTTTGCCGCCCTGATGTGCGGTAAGCCTGTGGCTTACCGGCCGCGGGTACTCTGACTTAAAGCGAGGGCTCAGCCCTCGCAGAGGTTCGGTTAAGACCGGATCGGAAAGGCTGAGCCTTTCCGCACATCCAGGCGGCAGAGCCGCGGGAGCGACTCCGAGACCGATTCGCGATTGCAACTCAGAACCAGCTATCCTTTTCATCCTGTCAATCCTGTTAGTTTCCTTCCTTCTTGCAGACTGCCGCGCCGGGATTCGAAGCGCATAGAAGAGCCTTCAAGCTCGAAAGCTCATCCTCCAGCTTCTTGATCCTCTCGTCCTGAGCAGAAACCTGTTCGCTCTGCTTTCTCAATTTTCCATCCTCAATTATCAATTTGTCGCGAAGCGCTTCGATCTCCTCCTGCTGCTCTTTCACCACATTCACAAGCAGCACGCCGACACGGTCGTACTTCACGCCCTCGACCTCGCCGTTTGAGTTCGTCGTCGTAAGCAGGGGCTCTACTTCCGCCACTTCCTCGGCAACAAGACCCACGTCGAGCATCCCCCCGTCCTTCCAGTTGAAGGAAACAGGACGGAGCCGTTTGATCAGATCGATCCCGGATGTGAAGTCCTCGACATTGTTCTTGTAGCGGATCGAAGATGAGCAGGTCGAGATCTGGTTCGAGGCGTTTCGGCAGAGGGTTGTTGCGCCTGCTGAACCCAAGCCGAATATCACTACCTTGTCGGTACCGTTTGTTCTTCCCAGTTGGATAGTATTTGAAGTGGAAACCACGGCGTCGGCACCGATGGCGGTAGCATAGGTAAGCAGGCTTGCGACAGGCATGTCAGCTCCGCTTCCGAGCATCGTATTCTTGGTTCCGGTCGTTCCGTTGTATCCCGCATCGTCGCCAAGAAACGCATTGAATGAACCCGTTGTGCCAAGCCTGCCCGCGTCCCGTCCGATATAGGTGTTTCGTTGACCCGTCGTATTTTGGAAGCCGGCATTTCTGCCGAAGAATGAGTTGTTCGTACCCGAAGTATTGGCATTCCCGGCGAAGACGCCGGTAAAGATGTTGTCACCGTTCGGTGTGCTCAAGACCCGTTGAGCACCTATGTCAAATTGAGTGTTGGCGACGACCTTATCCGCAAGGACGGAGCCGGAGACCAATGCATTTCCGGTTACGTGAAGCCTCTCTGAAGGGGAAGTGTTTCCAATTCCTACATTTGTATCGGCAGTCGCCCCGTTCACGCCGTTGATGCTTCCAAGAACAAGAGAATTGGAGAGCGTGACCAGGGCATTACTACCAATTGCCGTAGCATTGGTAAGATTATCCAAGCCGACTTCTGCCAAACTCCCGATTAACGTATTGTTCTTTCCTAAAATATTCAATTCTCCGGATCGATAGCCAAAAAATGAATTGTCAGATGCGCCGGGCTGGTAACTTCTGCGGCCCGACCTGGATCCGAAAAATGAATTTCTCTCTGATTGATTAGAAAGCCCTGCTTCGTTACCAAAGAAAGCGTTATCGCTTGTTGTCTGAACAGTTGCGCCGGCTCTGTAGCCAAAGTAAGAATTGTTAGTGCCGCTAGTATTGCTCGAGCCTGATCCAAAGCCAAAGAAAGCATTTTCTGAGCCGCCTAGATTGTCTTGGCCTGCTTTTGAGCCAAAAAATGAATTAAACCTGCCTGTCGTATTCGTGACACCTGCCCTGAAACCGACGAATGAATTGCAGCATCCGGTGGAATTCGAAGAACCCGCGAGTTCTCCGATAAATAGGTTATCACTACCAGTTGTGGCAAGTACTCGGTCCCCTCCAATCTGGAATTCGCCTACCGCATTAAAGATCTCAGCGTTTGCGATGCCGGAGGTTGAAGTTGTACCGGTGACAGAGAGGTTTCCAGGGACGTTGACGGAGTCGGAACCGTCTGATCTTCCGAGGACGATGGTGTCGCTTGTCGAAACGACGGATCTCGCTCCTATGGCAGTCGCGTATGTCAGGTCAGGTGACGCGACGTCCGCATAGAAACCGATCAGTGTGTTGTTCTCTCCGGTTGTATTTGTCGGACCAGTTTCTCCTCCTATAAAGGTGTTAGCCCATCCACTCGTCGAAAATTGTCCCGCTCTTTTGCCAAAAAACGAATTGTCAGCTCCGGTGAGATTCGACATGCCGGACTTAAAACCAAAAAAGGAGTTATTTTGCCCATGCGTATTGGATATTCCAGATTGGTAACCAAAGAAAGAATTATAAGAAGAAAATAAACCCAACGCTCCTACTGATCCGGATTCCGAAGTGTTGCGTCCCGCCTCAAACCCAAAGAATGAATTCGATAT
>JAHEEZ010000008.1 GCA_024640445.1 Acidobacteriota bacterium
CGACCGCGATCACCATCTCGTCGAACAATGGGACGCTCCTTTCGATTATGTCGAGATGGCCTTTTGTAAGCGGATCGAAAGATCCGGGAAAGATAGCTCGTTTCATTTGTTGAAGTGCCTGCAGTCGGGACGCTCGTTGCTCAGCTGGATCTTTCTTTCAGAAGCTTTTCCGCTTTCTTGACGGCTTCACGGTATTCCGTCACGAAATCCGGATTGGATCTAAGGTCCTTCAGATTGGCGATCACCCTCTTTGCGTCCTCATCCCGGTCAACAGCGTAATAGGCCTCTGCAAGATAAAGATAGATGTACGCATTTTCCTTGCTCTTTTCAAGACCCTTTTCGAGATATTCAACCGCCTTTTCCGCACTGCCGCCGGCCATGCCGCGTGTATTGAGTTCAAGCTGGCCGAGTCCCAGGTATCCGCTGGCTGCCTGAAAACCCGGATCGATCTCGATGGACTTTGTGAGCCCGTCCCGGATCTTGTCGACAGAAACTATGCCGACCGTGACGGGAGATCTCTTCGACTGTTCACCGAGTATTGCTGCCGCCCAAAAATAACCATCCGGCTTACCCGGTTCGAGCCTTCTGGCGATCCGCGCGGCCACAAGCCCTTCTTTGAGTACCTTTTCCGCTCCTTTCTCATCGGTGGTCTCACGGCTGCCAAGGAAATAACTGTATCTAGCGAACGCATTCTCAACGCCGAAGTCTCGTTTGTCCGGGTTACGCGCCCCCTGGAGTATTTCCAGAGCTTCCCTGACGTTGTCGGGGTTCTCACGTTCCTTGTAAAGTGCCTCCGCTTTTGGAAGCGCCTCAGACACCGGTATCAGCGCCGCCTTCGACATCTTCTGTTCATCCGCGTGCGTTGCGGCTGCACAGGCTGAAAATATCGTAGTTGCAAGGATTAGGAGAACGAGATGTGTTCTTTTGATCATAACTCACCCGTGAGTGTAACAATTTAGTAATTTGTATGAGAAACGGCCGGTCCTAATGGGCTGGAGTTACCAAAACACACGAATGTTTGGTATATTTTTGTTCTTTAACCAGTATCCGTTTCGCTCCGCAATTTTAGTCATAATGACGGTTAAATCACAAGCGGCTTCGTTTTATGATCTCGAAGGGACGCTCGTAAGCACTAACCTTGTCCATACACTCGGCTTTTACGCAAAAAGGCAGCAGGGCCTTTTGGGAACGCTGAAAAAGAGTGTTGGCACGCTTGCGAAGCTTCCGATGTTCGGGATAACTGACCTTTATAGCCGCAATGTCTTCAACGAGTATTTCTTCCAAAGCTATAAAGGCGAGTCGCTTGACCGGCTTCGTTACTTTTCAGACGAACTCTTTGAAGAGGTCTTGAAACCGGCCATCTTTGAAGGGACCCCTGACCTGATAGCAAAGTCGAAGAAGCTCGGACACATTCAGGTGGTGGTTACAGGGGCGCTCGACTTCTCGGTGAAGCCTTTGTGCGATTACCTTGGAATCGATGTTTACGCGGCGAATCGTCTGGAGTTCGTCAACGGCTACGCGACGGGCCGGCTTCTGCCGCCGGTGATGGCTTCCGCGACAAAGGCAAAGTGGATACGAGAGTATGCCGAGCGGGAGGACATCAATCTGAGCAATTCATATTCGTATTCGGACAGCATTTCAGACCTTGCGATGCTTTCGATCGTCGGGCATCCGGTCGCGGTCAATCCGGACTTTCGGCTGAAACAAACGGCGATGCAGCACGACTGGGCGATCCTGGACCTTAAGTGACAATTGTCATTGTGCAATGACCATCGATCAATGCGTGTTCAGTGAGAACTGGCATCCATTGGTCACTGATCATTGATCGATGACCGATGAAATATGGCATTAGAGCTACGCAGAAAAACACACGAATCGATCGTATACATCGACCGGGACTCGGCGCCGCGCATAATGCCGAAAGGCGAGGACTTCATACTTGAAGACCTGCCGATCGGGACGCGCGTCATATATCCGAATCCGCCGATCAAGGGTCTTCCGAATCGCGAAGCCGCGATTCGCTATGCCGTGAACAACCCGATCGACTCAAAGCCGCTCTATGCACAACTTGAGCCGGGGATGAAGGTCACCATTGCGATGGATGACATATCGCTGCCTTTGCCTCCGATGGCGACGCCCGACCTTCGTCAGACGATGCTCGAGGTCGTGCTCGATATGTGCCACGCGAACGGCGTGGACGATGTCCATCTGATCATCGCCAACTCCCTCCACCGCAAGATGACGGAGTGGGAAATGAAGCGGATGGTCGGCAGTACGATCCACAAAGCCTTTTATCCTGACAGGTATTACAACCACGACGCCGAGGACGACCTCGGGTTGGTGGCCCTGGGAGAAACACGGCACGGCGAGCCGCTTCGTATCAACCGCAGATGCGCGGAAAGCGACCTGGTGATCTACCTCAATATCAATCTCGTTCCTATGGACGGGGGACACAAGTCGGTCGCGGTCGGCCTGTGCGATTACGAATCGCTGCGCGCCCATCACGAACCGCAGACGATCATCGATTCGGATTCCTATATGTATCCGCCGGATTCGGCGCTGAACCACAAGGTTCATCGCCTGGGCAAGCTTGTCGACGAGCATATGAACGTCTTTCACGTCGAGACGGCGCTTAACAACAAGATGTTCGCGGACGGATACGACATCCTGACAAAGAACGAGGACGAGTTCAGTTTCGCGGACCGCATGAAATGGGAAGCGATGAGGCGGACCTTCTCGAAGCTTCCAAGAAAGGCAAGGCGCAAGCTTTTGCACGAGATCCCGGCGCAGTACGAAATGATCGCGTGTTTTGCGGGCGAGACGGAAAAGGTCCACGAGAAGATCCTGGAACGGAATTACGAGCAATACGTGATCCCCGTGAAAGGGCAGTGCGACATTCTGATTACCGGAATCCCCGATATTTCGCCGTACAACGTGTATTCGGCTCTAAACCCGCTGTTGGTGCAGGTGATGGCTCTCGGGTATCACTTCAATATGTACAAGGGCAAGCCCCTTCTCAAGAAAGACGGCGTGATGATCGTGACTCACCCGTGCTTTGACGAGTTCGATCATAATTTCCATCCGAGCTACATAGAGTTTTTCCATCGCCTTCTGCCCGAATCGCGCGACGCATTCTACCTGCGCGAGAAGTATGAGCGTGAGTTCGCCGAAAACCCGGCCTATATCGAGATGTATCGGCGCGGGAACGCCTATCACGGCGCGCACCCTTTCTTTATGTGGTACTGGGGCGAGAACGGGCGCCAGCACGTGGGGAAGGTGATCGCCGCCGGAGCTGAGAACGCGCACGTACCCGACATACTTGGCTGGGACCGCGCGGACAATCTGACGGAAGCGATCGCGATGGCGAGAAGCTACAAGGGACGCAATGCGGAGATAACGATGCTCCATCAGCCGATCATCGGCCTTGCAGAGGTGACGGATTAGGGCCGGAAGATGAAACTTTCTCCAACTGAGATATACAAGGGGAAGAGAATCTTCTTCATAGGGGGCACCGGCTTTGTCGGCAAGGTCACGCTGTCTATGCTTCTCCACAATTTTCCCGACATAGGCAAGGTGTACGTCACCGTCCGCGCCCGCGATGAGTACGAATCCCTCAACCGTTTCTGGAACAGCGTGGTCACCTCTCCGACATTCGATCCACTACGTGAGAAATACGGCGACAAGTTCGAAGATTTCATCCGTGAAAAAGTAGTCCCGGTCAACGGCGACGTCGGAAACGAATTCCTGGGCATGTCAGAAGAGCAGGCTAAAGAGGTGATGGATGACTGCGACGTCATCATCAACTCAGCCGGGAACGTGACCTTCAATCCTCCCCTCGAAAGCGCGCTTCGGACGAACGTCGTCGGCACGAACAATGTACTGGAGCTCGCCAGGATGATGAAGCGGCCCGCCCTTGTTCACGTCTCGACCTGTTTCGTGGCTGGAAATCGTAGCGGCTCGATCTGGGAGAATGAAGAGGTCGTAGGTTATTTCCCGCGCAAGGACGAACTGGTCGGCACGACGTTCGACGTAAACCAGGAGATCGAGGACTGCGCACGCCTTTCAGAGCAGGCAAGGCAGGAAGCTGACGACGCAGTCAACATTGCCAAATTCAGGGAACTCGCACGCGAAAGGCTGATCGAAGAAGGCCGTGACCCCGACGACGAGAAATCGGTAAATTCCGCTATCTTCCGCGAAAGGAAGATGTGGATCCGCGAGCGCACGACCGAACTCGGCGAAGAACGGGCCGGTTACTGGGGCTGGACCAACATCTACACATATTCGAAGTCGCTCGCCGAACAGATCGTCGCGCAGCAGGACGACATCGTGAAGATCCTCGTTAGGCCTTCGATCGTCGAATCGTCCCTTGAGTATCCGTTTCCGGGCTGGAACGAGGGTTTCACAACCACCGCGCCTCTTATCCTCATCGCGCTTCGGGGGCAGCCGATAATCCCTGTAAATGAGAAACTGGTCCTCGACATCATTCCCGTCGACATGGTCGCCGGAGCGATGCTCGCGGCCGCGATGGAAGCGCTGATCGATGACAAGCCGCCGCTTGTTTTTCAGGCGTGTACCGGCGATTCAAACCCGAACGACATGAAGCGGATCGTCGGGCTGGTGGGGCTCTACAAGCGAAAGCATTACAGCACTAAAGAAACGGGCAACAAGCTTGTGAACAAGGTCAGTTCGATGATCGAGGCGACTCCTGCGACGCAGAAGGCCTATGAAAGAACCTCGGCCCCGATGCTGAACAAGATCGCGAAGTCGGCGAACAGCCTTCTTGACCGCGCCACTCCCCGCTGGGGTGGAGGCCGGTTAGGGAACATCGTTTCCGACATCAAGAAATCCGTCGACGATTTTGAGCGGACTACGCAGGAGACGGTGGACGCCTTCGGCATGTTCAAGCCTTTCATGGTAGACAACGAATACAACTACCGGGCGGACAACGTTCGGGCGCTGCATTCGCAGATCAAGAAAGGCGAACGCGATCTTCTCCCTTGGTATCCGGAAGACATCGATTGGTACGACTATTGGCTGAACGTCCATTTCCCGGGACTCAAGAAATGGGTACTTCCGCAGCTTGAAGAAGATCTCAAAGCACAGGAAAGGCGTGCGTATACCTACCGCGATCTTGTCGATCTGTTCGACACCGCGGTGAAGCGGTTCCCGACCCGCGTCTCGATGAAGATCGAGCGTCACGGGAAGATGGAGCAGTACACGTTCGGCGACGTCTGCGAACTGGCGCTGCGGGTCGCGGGATTTCTCGCGAGCAAGGGTATCGACGGCGGCGACCGGGTCATCCTCTTTTCCCACAACATGCCCGAGTGGGGTATGAGTTATTTCGGGATCCTTAAGGCGGGTGCTACGGCGGTTCCGATCGATCCTGCGAGTTCCGACGACGAGATCGCAGCTTTCGCCGAGGCGGGCGAAGTTTCCGCGATACTGATCAGCCCGAGGCTTTTGAATGAACATCCGGAACTTGAAGGAAAGCTCAAAAAGGCGGGACTAAAGGTCGCGATATATCCTTTCAACGAAGTCTTTGAGATGCCGACAGAGACCGAAGAAGCGGAGCGGCTGGCAATGCTTCCGGACAAGGTCCATGCGACCGCCACGGCATCTTTGATCTTCACTTCCGGCACGACAGGTAAGCCGAAAGCAGTGATGCTTTCGCACAAGAATTTCACCAGCATGGTCTCAATGCTCTCCTCGGTGCTTGAAATGAGCGTCGAGGACGGAGTCCTTTCGGTCCTGCCGATGCACCATACGTTCGAGTTTTCTGCCGGATTCCTGACTCCTTTCACGAACGGGACGCAGATCAGGTACATGGACGACCTGACGAGCGACGAACTGGCGAGGGCGATCGAGACCGGGCACGTGACCGGTATGATCGGCGTACCGGCTCTATGGGAAATGCTCCACCGCAGGATCAAGACGCGTTTTCGCGAGCGCGGCGACTGGATCGCCGACATCGCCGACAATGTGATCGATTTCAACGCCTGGCTCCGTGACAACACGCCGTTCAATCTCGGACCCGTGATCTTCTTCCCGATCCACGAGGGAATGGGGGGAAGAATGCGCTACCTGGTGAGCGGAGGTTCCGCGTTGAGCGAGAAGGTCCAGAAGGACCTTCACGGACTCGGATTCACAATCCTCGAAGGCTATGGGCTTACCGAGTCATCGCCGGTTCTTACAGTCGCCCGGCCGCAGAACGAACTGCTCAAGGGAAGCGTTGGAAAGCCTCTTCCGGGTGTAGAGATAAAGATCGACAATCCGGATTCCCGTGGGGTCGGCGAGGTTTTCGCGCGCGGTCAGAACATAATGACCGGATACTACAATGACGAGGCGGCGACCGAAGAGGTGCTCGAGGATCGCTGGCTTAAGACCGGGGACCTTGGAAGGGTTGATGACGATGGCAATCTTTACATAGTCGGGCGGTCGAAAGAGGTCATCATCGACAGCAACGGGAAGAACATTTACCCGGACGAGATAGAGGACCTGTACTCCAAATCCAAGTATATAAAAGAATTATCGGTTGTCGGGCTCCCGGACGAGGATGGCGGCGAAAAGATATCGTCGCTTGTCGTGCCCGATTACGAGTACGACATTTCACTGACGCGCGCGGCGACAAACAAGAAGGTGGAAGATCACTTCCGCGAGGTGTCTGCCGGACTGCCTTTTTTCAAGCGTGTGAGGGTTCTGCATCTGACGCCTTTTGAACTGCCGCGCACAGCGACGCGAAAAGTGAAACGTCGCGAGGTCGTAGAGATGCTGCAGATGCTCGAGGGCCGCGCGAAGAACAAGACGAAGATCGAGGCCGAATCCAAGGGCGACAGCAATCTGCTTTGGCTAAGAAAGATAGTCGCGAGCGTCTCGAACAATCCGGTTTCGGAGGTCGGACTTGAATCACGTCTTTCGGATCTCGGTTTCGATTCGCTTATGTTTGTTGAGCTCCAGGCGGCGGTCGAGGACGGCGGCGGCCGGGTGCTGAATCCGGACGAACTTGATGAGGTCCAGAACATACGTGAACTTCTGACCGCGGTCCAGAGGGTGGACAAGTCGAAGCGGATCGCCGACGAGCCAAAGACCAATGACAAGAAGGACGACGAGGATATTCACATTCCGTCCCTTGTGAAGTTCGTCGGCAACCACGTGGTGAACTTTGCGCAGAAGACTATTTACGAGAACCTGCTTGATACGACCATCGAGGGCCGGTCAAATATTCCGCCCCACACCAACTTCATCGTCGCTCCGAACCACGAATCCCACCTGGACATGGGGCTTGTGAAATACTCGCTTGGTCGTGATGTCGCCGACCAGACGGTGGCTGTCGCGGCGGCGGATTACTGGTTCGACACAAAATACAAGCGCGCGTATATGAACAACTTCACGACGCTTGTTCCGATCGAGCGGTCAGGCAGCCTCAGGCAGTCTCTCCGGCATGTGACGCAGATTCTGAAGGAAGGCTATAACGCGCTCATCTTCCCGGAAGGCACCAGAAGCGTTACGGGCGAGATCGCGGAGTTTAAGCCGGTGATCGGATATCTCGCATTGAACGACAAGGTCGGGATCCTTCCGATCTACATATCCGGCACGTTCGAAGCGTTTCCAAAGGGAACGACGGTTCCCAAACGTGCGAGCGTGGGATCCGCGATCGGAGCCCACATCGGGAGGCTTCTCGAATACGAGGAACTCGCCGAGATGACGAAAGGGGTTCCCAGGACCGAGGCCTACAGGCTCGTGGCGGCAAGGGTCCAGCACGAGGTCGAGAACATGCGGGACGGCAAGCGGGACAAGTTCGATGTAAAGGAGATCCGCAAGAAATGGCGGGCGGAGCGCAGGAAGAGCCGGAAGAAGGAACCGGTTATTGATGAGTAGTTTACGGGGCAAGGAAACAAGATGGACAGGATGATTAGGATGATAATTTCTTGCCTGACTCCTGGCTCTTCTCCGTGTTCCTTTGTGACGCTTCGTGGTTGGTGACTTTTCCGCAACGATTGAAATCCAGAACAGGATGAACAGGATTATCAGGATCGCTTTCCCAGAAATTCTCATAGCGCTTGTATTACTTTCTGCTACCGGTGAATCAACTTTGGCGAAGGACCGAGTCCGGGAGTTGGGGGCGCGGCCGACCATGAACAAACCCGCCGTTCCTGAAATCGACCGGGAACGCGTCGCGGATCAGGTCCGTGAAGAGTTCCGGCACGCGTGGGACGGATACACAAAGTACGCGTGGGGACACGACGACCTCAAGCCACTTTCGAAGAGCTATCACGACTGGTATTCCGAGCCGTTACTGATGACCCCAGTCGATTCGCTCGACACGCTGGTGTTGATGGGCTTCGACGACGAGGCGAAAAAGACCGCGGATTACATCGCAAAGAACCTTTCTTTTGATAAGGACATTTCGGTCCAGAACTTCGAGATCACGATCAGGCTTTTGGGAGGACTCCTTTCGGGTTACCAGATGACCGGGGACAAGCGACTGCTTGCGCTGGCGGAAGATCTCGGAAAACGGCTTCTTCCCGTCTTCGGCTCCAAGACCGGCATTCCTTACCGGTACGTAAATCTCAGGACCGGTGCCGTAAAAGGTGATGTGACGAACCCCGCCGAGGCGGGAACTCTTCTGATCGAGTTCGGGACGCTCAGCAAGCTTACCGGTGATCCGGTTTATTACGACAAGGCAAAACGGGCGCTGACGGCGGTATTCGAACGCCGTTCGAAGATCGGTCTGATCGGGACGAACATCAACGTCGAGACCGGCGAGTGGACGAACACGGGCAGTCACATAAGCGCCGAGATCGATTCGTATTACGAATACCTTCTCAAATGCTGGAAACTCTTCGGTGACGAGGACTGCCGGAAGATGTGGGAGGCAAGCATTTCCGCGATCAACAGGAATCTTGCGGACGATGTTGACGGAAGGATCTGGTACGGACACGCCGATATGGACACCGGAAAGAGGACGGCCACCACATTTGGCGCGCTCGACGCTTTCTTTCCGGCGGTGCTGGCGCTCTCGGGTGATCTGGACCGGGCGAAGCGCCTGCAGGAATCTTCGTTCACGATGTGGAACAAATACGGGATCGAACCCGAGGTTTACAACTACGTCACGGGCGAGGTTGAGCATGCCGGGTATCCGCTGCGGCCGGAGATCGTCGAATCAGCGTATTACCTGCGCCGTATGACCGGAGATACGCGATATCTGGAAATGGGCGAAAAGATCTTTGAGGATTTCAGAAGATATTGCCGGACGGAAGCCGGGTATGCTTCGTTGAAAAGCGTTATCACGAAAGAGAGGTCGGACACGATGCAGAGCTTTGTCCTGGCCGAGACGTTCAAGTACTTTTTTCTGTTGTTCGCCCCGGATGAGACTCTTGATCTGGAGAAGGTGGTTTTCAACACGGAGGCCCATCCGATTAAGGCTTCCTGGAGAAAGAACTAAACCGAAGAGAACGCCGGGAGATTTTTCGACGCAAAGGTCGGATTTAACCGCAGAGAGCGCAGAGGGCGCAGAGGTGTTCTTACTGCGTTTGATTTATGTAGCTTGCTGGGAGTGAGCTTGGTCTAATTGAAGCGTTGATGGTGAGCATCGCGAAAGGTCCGAGATGGAGGTTTTGCAATGCAAATCAACGATATCAGTGGAAAGATAATTGAATGTGCGATAAGGGTTCATAAAGAACTTGGATCCGGATTGCTTGAAAACGCTTACGAAGCATGTCTGCTTTTTGAGCTTCACAAAGAAGGACTCACGGCTCGGCGACAGGTTCAAATGCCTGTTGAGTATCAGGGAGTGAAGATTGACGTGGGATACCGGCTTGATCTGTTGGTCGAAGAACAGGTAGTGGTGGAATTGAAAGCCGTTGAGAAGATGTCGCCTATTCACGAGGCGCAGATTCTGACATACCTGAAGCTCAGTGGGTTGAAACTCGGTCTGCTGCTTAACTTCAATGAAGCTGTACTTAAGAATGGAATCAAGCGTGTAGCGAACGACTTATAGAAATCTCCGCGCCCTCTGCGTTCTCTGCGGTTAGAAATTCGTATTGAGACCTTTGCGTGGACAGTTTTTTATGCCAGCGAAGAAAACAACAAAGAAGAAAATACTTGTTACCGGCGGGACGGGGTTCCTGGGGACCCACGTCGTTCGTCGTTTCCTTGATGCCGGGGAGAAGAACCTCCGTGTGATGGCGTCGTCCGTGCCCGTGTGGATGCAGGATGAGGGAGTCGAGGCTTGTGTCGGTTCGGTCACCAGCGAGGAAGATGTCGCAGACGCCGTAAAAGACGTGTCCGCGATCTATCACCTCGCCGGCAAGGTCTCCCGCGACAACAGTGACGCCGCGATGATGAACGCCGTCCACGTTCAGGGGACGAGGATCGTCTGCGAAGCGGCGACCAAAGCAAAGGTCAAGACGATGGTGTTGGCTTCTTCGAGCGGCACCATTGCGATCTCAGAAAAGGATGAGATACCCGACGAGACTTTCCCCCCGCCGATGGAGCTCATTTCCAAGTTCGCCTATTACGCCTCAAAGTTCTATCAGGAAAAGACCGCGCTCGAGAATTTCAGCGAAAAAGGGCAGAAGCTTGTGATCCTCAATCCCTCGTTACTGCTCGGCCCGGGTGACGAACGCCTGAGCTCGACCAAACCGGTGCTTGATTTTCTCGCCCGGAAGATCCCGTTCACGCCTTCCGGCGGTTTGAACTTTGTAGATGTGCGGGACACTGCCGATGCGTTCATAACTGCACTTGAAAAAGGAAAGCACACAGAGAAATACTTGCTCGGCGCTGCGAATATGACTTTCGCACAGTTTTTCGGGCGGCTCGAGAGGCTCTCGGGAGTGAACGGGCCGATGCTTCGCGTGCCGAAGTCGATATCGATCCCGGCCGCTAACTTCGTGGACTCGTTCTTCCGTAACCGAAAGAAGGCATCGCCGATCGAGGCAAAAGAGGTCGAGCAGGCGGAGTTGTTCTGGTATTTCGATTCCGCCAAGGCGGAAGAAGAACTCGGCTTCGCGCCCAGAGACCCGCAGCAGACCTTGAACGACACGATCAAATACCTCAGGAAGAACTTCCTCGGGGAAGGGGTTTTCGGGGGGAGGTGAATGGTGAATTGTGAATCGTGAATGGGGAATTGTGAATGGTATTGATAGTTGAGGATTTTCTCTGAAGCCTGACCGTTAGGGACGCGTGCCGCGAGTGCTGAGCACCGAGAGATGAGTTCTGAGGCCCGCGGTCGGCGAACCAGATCCTTGATCCCTGATCCCTGATCCCTGATACTTGACCGTAGCCCGTGCTGGCGCCTGGGCTTCTCACACGTCTCCAAAAACAAAATGGGCGGCCACAAGTGCCGCCCCTACTAGTCCCGATTCACGATTCACTTGTATGTCGGCAATAATTTCGGCTTCCTTCTTCCATTCGTCATCTGCTCGAAGGCGTACGCGAGCTTGAGCAGCGTCGGTTCCGTCCAGGCCCCGCCCATGAACGACACGCCGATCGGCAGTTCCTTTATCATCCCGAACGGCACCGTGATGTTCGGGTAACCGGAAACCGCAGGGAACTGCGAACTTCCGACATAGCCGCTCCCGCAATCGCCGCTGACAAGGTCGATCATCCATGTCGGCGCGTTAGACGGCGCTACTATCGCGTCAAGCTTGTCTGCTTTCAACGCCGCGTCGATCCCTTGAGCCTGCGACATCATCTGGCACTGCTTCAGTGCCTGGACGTACTCGTCCGATGCCAAAGACCCTTTTTCCTGAGCTTGGTGGAATATGTCCTGACCGAAATACGGCATCTCCTTGTCGGCGTGGTCGTCATTGAATTTGATCAGTTCCGCCAGCGTCTTGTAGGTCGCGTTCCTTTCGACGAGGTACTTCTCCAGATCGGTCTTGAACTCATACAAAAGCACCTGGTATTCCGCATCGCCGAACTTTCGGTTTGTTTCGAACTTCACATCGAACAAAGTCGCCCCCGCTTTCTTCATCGCGTCAAGCGCCTCGTCGAGTACCTTGTCAACCTCCTCATTTCGACCCCAGTAATCCCTTGCAACTCCTATCCGGGCGCCCTTCAAACCGTCTTTTTTGAGGAATTTCGTGTAGTCGTCTTCCGCTTTCCTTTTTGGATTCATTGTCGCGGAATCTCTTGAGTCCTGGCCTCGGATCGCCGACAGGAGAATCGCCGCATCGGTGACGGTGCGAGTCATCGGTCCCGCCGTGTCCTGAGTGTGGGCTATAGGGATGATCCCGCTTCGCGAAATGAGCCCGACGGTCGGTTTCAGGCCGACGAGACCGCAGATCGAGGAGGGGCATACCACCGATCCGTCCGTTTCCGTACCGATCCCGATCGCCGCAAGGTTGGCGGAGACCCCAGCGCCCGTCCCGGAAGAAGAGCCGCACGGACTGCGGTCCAGTAAGTATGGATTGTGGGTCTGTCCGCCGCGGCCCGACCAGCCGCTCGATGATGAGTTCGAACGGAAATTCGCCCATTCGCTAAGGTTGGTCTTGCCGAGGATCAAGGCCCCCGCTGCTCGAAGCTGAAGCACGACCGCCGAATCGTTTTCAGGCACCGGGGAATCGACGAGCGCGAGGCTCCCGGCGGTCGTTTTCATTCTGTCCGCGGTGTCGATATTGTCCTTGATGACAACCGGGACGCCGTGAAGCGGCCCGCGCACCCTGCCCGATTTGCGTTCGCGGTCAAGTTCAACAGCGATCGCAGAAGCATCGGGATTCAGCTCGATCATCGAGTTGAGCTTAGGATCGATCTCCCTTATCCGTTTTAGATAAGCATCGACGATCTTCTTAGCTGAGATCTCGCCGGAAGCCATTGCCTTCTGAATCGATTCAACGGTCGCCTCTTCGATCTCAAATCCCGCCGTGTTTCCGCTTGCGCCCTTCACGATCTTTCCGCTCATCATCAATCCTGCGCCGGCAACGGCCGCGGTACCCAAAAACTCCCTTCGACTTGTTTGATCTTTTTTCATTTCTCGCCCCAAAAACTAACGGGACCCGTCAAGGTCCCGTTCCCAAATGCTACACTGCATTATCTTCGATCAGATCAACCCTCGCGGCAAGCCGCGAATGGTCGTTGATCACCGTGCCGATCATTCGATTATTGATCTTAATCTCGTTCTCCAGCCGCGCCTGCCCATCTTCGAGATTCGACAGCCGGGCTTCCACTTTCCCCTGACGACCGTCAAGAGAGTCCATCCTTTCTTCCAGCTTAGTCTGTCTGTTTTCCAGCCGTTCTTGTCCAGCCTCAAGTCGTTTGTGTCCGACCTCAAGCCGTTTGTGTCCGGCCTCAAGCCGTTTATGGCCGGCCTCGAGCCGCTTGTGCCCGGCTTCGAGCCTCGATTGGCCTGCCTTCAGCTCTTCGAATCCTGACTCTAGTCTCCCGGTTCGTTCGCTGAGTTGAGAAACGTCGGTTCTGAGTCCTGAGATTCCCTTAACGCAATTTGTGAGGAGTCGAAACATTTCAGCTTCGCGTTCTTTTTTCATAATTCTTTTGCTCCTTTGTGAGGTATGTGGAAGATTTGTGAGAAAAATATACCTCATCCAAATCGAATCACAAAGATACGCCTAAGAATCGCGAGGACGGGCGAGACCAGGACCCGTATTCAATTAAGTTTGACCTGGCTCCCTTCACCGCTGATCTTTCGGGAAACGGTGTTTGCCACCTTCTCGACCTTCTCGAATACCCGCATAAAGTTTCCGCCGAGGATCTTCAGGATGTCCTGTTCCGAATAGCCGCGGCGGAACATTTCGTAGGTGATCAGGACGTGGTCCTCGGCACCGTTCATTCCAACGGGCAGGGACGGCACGCCGTCGTAATCCGAACCGATGCCGATCACGTCAATTCCCGCGACGTCGCGAATGTGATCGATGTGGTCAACGATCCGCGTGTACGGCGGATAATAGATGGGATGAGCGGCGTATAGGTCCCTCATTGCCTGCTGCTGTCCCGGACGGTCGTCTTTGTATTTTTCGTTGATTTCCGCGATCTCTTTCGCAAACGTCTTTTCGCGCGCGTTGTCTTCGTCAAGGTTCCTCTGGTCCAAAAAACCGGGATAGAAATTGACCATTATCACTCCGCCGTTCTTCGCGAGCATTTTCAGGATGTCGTCCGGCACGTTCCTCGGATGGTCCGAAAATTTTCTCGATGACGAATGGGAATAGATCACCGGCGCTTTGGAGTTTTCGAACACGTCGCGCATCGTGTCATCTGAGACATGCGAGATGTCGATCAGCATTCCCAGGCGGTTCATCTCGCGAATGACCTCCAACCCGAAATCGTTGAGACCACCGTAGGGCTTCTCATCGCAGCATGCATCCGCCCAGTGATTGGTGTTGTTGTGGGTGAGCGTCATATACCGAACGCCGAGCCGGTAAAAGATGCGGAGCGCAAAAAGCGAATCTTCGATGGCGTGGCCGCCCTCGATGCCCATCAGCGCCGCGACCTTTCCTTGCGCCTGTGCTTTCCTGATATCAGCGGCTGAAGTCGCCATCATCATGTTGTTCGGATTTTTCTCGGCTTCACGATAGACGGAATCGATCAGGTCCATAGCCCGAACCGCCGCGCCTCCCTTCTCAGCGAACAACCTGTCAACGTATATCGAAAAGAACACGCCGGTAATGTTGCCGGCCTTCAGTCGGGTGAAATCGGTATGAAAAGGCGTGCCTTCCGAATGGTACTTGCCCCTCGAGTCGGAGGCCAGGTCGAAGCCGTCGTCGTACATAGGGGTGGTAATGTCGTTATGACCATCAACGATCAACGCCTTCTTTTGAAGCGCCATCGCTTTTTTCCAGATCGCCGGATCCGCGCCTTGAGGCATGGTCTGCGCAAAGTACTGGATTGACAGCAAAGAAGTAAGGATCAGAGCGAAGAGGAGCTTTTTCATAAGTAATTCCTTTCGGTTGTAGATTCAGAAGACTCAGTTTAGCACCCTATGCGGGCACAAAAAAATGCGGGCTCCCGTGAGCCCGCGATCAAGTACAGCATGCCTGCCTAGTTCGACTCTTGGCTCCTCGGTTTGGCGTTCTTCACGTACTTGTCGAACCAGTTCACCATCTCGAAAAGCGTATGCTCGATCGACTCTCGCCCTGTGTAGCCGTGAGACTCGAGCGGCAGCATGACGAGCCTGGCTGTCCCTCCGTTGCCTTGGATCGCCGCGAACATCCTCTCCGACTGGATCGGAAAAGTGCCCGAGTTGTTGTCCGCTTCTCCGTGGATCATCAGCATCGGCTCGTTGATCTTGTTCGCCGCCATAAATGGCGAGAGTTTGAAATAGACGTCAGGGGCTTCCCAGAAAGAACGTCTCTCGGACTGGAATCCAAACGGCGTCAGCGTACGGTTGTAGGCTCCGCTCCGAGCGATGCCGGCTCTGAACAGATCCGACTGCGCCAGCAGGTGCGCGGTCATGAACGCTCCGTAACTATGCCCGCCGACCCCGACCCGTTCGGGATCGACGACACCCATTTCCGCGCCTTTGTCGATGGCCGCTTTTGCCGACGCGACGAGCTGCGAGATGAACGTGTCATTCACCGTAAGCGGATCCCCGACGATCGGCATCGTCGCGTCGTCAAGGACCGCATAGCCTTCAAGCAGGAAGAATAGATGAGAGTAGCTTCCGATCGTGGTAAACCGGTTTGTTGATCCCGAGACCTGTCCGGCTGTCGAGGCGTCTGTATATTCAAGCGGATAGGCCCAAACAACCGTAGGAAGACGTGTGCCTTCCTTGTAGCCGGGGGGAAGATAGAGTGTAAAAGAAAGGTCCACACCGTCCGCGCGTTTGTATTTGACGAGCTGTTTTTTGATCCCTCGAAGCTGCGGGGTGGGGTCTTTGAAGTCGGTCACCTTCTTCGGTTCCACCTCTTCGCATTTCGAACCCCGGGGACATCCGAAGTTCAGTATCAGGTTGGGAGGTTCCGCCTCACTTTCCTTTCGTGTGAAAAAGTTGACCCCTTTCTCATCGGCAAAGCCTGCGAAAGTCTCGTATTCCTTCTCGCCCGACCGGAACAATTCGGTCTTGCCAAGGGAATCCAGATCCATCCTGCGCAGGAAAGGCCGATCGCCCAGCGGCGTCGCCCCTCTTCCGGAGAGGTACACGAACCCTTCGTCCATCCGGATCACCGACTTTCCGTTCGGCAGTTCTTCCGTCACAGGCGATCCGATGTCGTTGTAGCGGTCTCGGACATTCAGGTCCGAGATCACTTTCGCCGTTCCCGGATTTCTGTAATCGACCATGAAGATCCGGCGGAACTGCGTGTCGCGGTTGTAGTCCGAAAACCACATAACGCCGTCCTTTGCGCCAAACTGGCTTCCCACATATCGCTGCTCGACCTTAAGAAGTTCTTTCGGATCGGCGTTGAACGGCGCGGCGGTCGTCATAAGCCTGTCACGCGGCGTAACCTTCTTTCGCGGGTCGCCGCCGTCAAGTGCTTCAGCCCAGATCAGAGTCGCCTTCTCGGTCGGGATCCAGTTCACGTTCCGCGGTCCTGTCGGCACGCCCTGGACGGGCAGATTGTCGAGCAGTGGTTTGCTGTCCACCTTGTGCACGACCTTACCGGATCTGTCCCATATCTCCGTCTCGGTAGGGAAGTAACGGTATGGAAAAAGGTAAGAGAACGGCCTGTGTACTGTGGAAACCAGAATGTAAGTGCCGTCCGGCGAAACATCTATGTCCGAGAAGATGGCGGGTCTTCCGATCTCCCGGACCTTGCCGTCTATTCCCACGACCGCGAGTTGAGAGGTTGTATAGTATTCGAAAAGTCTCTCATCCGTGGGGGAGCTCAGCATATCCTGAAACGTTACGATAGCGGCTTTTCTGCCCGAAGATTCCTGTATCGCCGGTCCCGTGGGTACTCCGGATTCTTTCGGAGCCTCACCGCGGTTCTTCAATACAAGATTGACGAGAAGCGATCTTTGGTCCGGCATCCACCTAAAGTCGCCGAGTGTGGTGTTCATCACGACATTCTTGAGCTTCGAGGCCTTTGCCGTTGTCGTGTCGATGATCCAGAGTTCGATCCCCGAAGGCGTGATGTTCCCGGCGGCGATGTATTTGCCGTCCGTCGTCCATCTGGGCGACATGATCTTTGCTCCCGGGGGCAGTGCGACGCGGGTTTCCTTTCCGTCTTTGACGGATTTGAAAACGAGGCCCGTGAAGTATCTCTGCCTGTGATCCGAATTGGTATTTGGATTGATCCTAAGGCCCGCGAGCCGGAGCATCGGTTCGGCGAGGTCGGCGATCGGCGGGTACCGAAGGGGTTCGAGCATGGCAATCGTGTCGCCGGCAGGACTGATCGAGGTGATCGGAATATCCGGAGCGTTGAGGACATCCATGATCACCTTCGGCGGATTCTGGTATCCCTGGCCCAGCAGCAAAGCCGGGACAATCAAAACGGCGAAAATAGCTGCAAAGATCTTATTGTTCATCGATTTTTCCTTGTCAGATCGTATTTTGTTGGCACAGTGCGGGCGGCTTTCCGAGATCAGGTTCTCAACCCTGTTTCTTCATTCCCTCAAGTATCCTTCCAGCGATTCCCGGAATGATCCCGATCTCCTGTGCGAAATTTTCAGTGAATATCGCGAAAACCACCTTTCTTCCATCCGGCGTTTCAATATAAGCCGCATCGTGACGCGTACTCGAAGTCCATCCTTCTTTTGACCAGAGTTTCATTCCCGGTTCGAGCGCGTGGGAAATGAATTCCTTGTCTGCAACATCTTTGACCGGCTTTTCCCAATCGCGTGAAAGGAGTTTCATCATCTCCCGGCTTCGTTCAGGGGAAACAGCCTGCCTGAGTGCGATCTCGGCAAGAAGTCTCGCGGTCGCGTCCGTCGTCAGCATGTTTCTGTTCTCACCCTTATATCCGCGGAACTGTTGTTCGATCCCATACGCGTCTTCACAAAATGTCTTCTGGTTGACGTTGATGTTCTCGTAACCCATCGACGCAAAGTAGCGGTTAACGGCGTTCCTCTTGTAGGCCCATTCTACGAATTCTTTCTCCGGGATTTCGGCGCCGCTCGAGGTGCCGGTCAGAACGTCAAGTATGTAGCCTGTCGCGTCGTTGGAAGAGACAGTGATCATGTCTTTCACCCCGCGTTCAACTTCCGGGGTCATCTGGATCTTGCCGTCGAGCTCGAATCTGTGGATCGCAGCCAGGTAGAACATCTTGACCACGCTGGCGGGATAGATCCGTTCTCCCGCGCGGAAGCCTGCCGAACGAAGTTTGGCGGGGTTTGACAGGTCGATCACAGTGACCGCGAGATTCTTTTCAGTAAAACCCTTGTTCTTGAATTCTCCCAGCACGGAAGTGACCGCGCTGTCGAGCAGTTTCTGAAGTTCGCCGGACCCTTCGGTGTTGAAGCCCTTGCCAAGGGACTGACCTTGAATACAGCAGGCGAACAAACAAAGAGCTATGCAGGCTCTTGTCAGAATAGGGAAGACTTTCATCAGGTGTTGCTCCGAAGGAATCTTTACAGGGGGTTAGGGAAAGAGTATAAACGAAAAACTTTCCTCGAAGAAACGTACCAACAGGAACAATATGAGCGAAGAGAAACTGATCCGCGGGATCGGGCGATGGGATCTCGTAGCGGTTGTGATCAACTCTGTGATCGGCGCCGGGATCTTCGGCCTGCCATCCGCGGTCGCGAAACTGATCGGAACCTACAGCATCATCGCATTTGCCGTCTGCTCCCTTCTGATCGTGCTTTTTGCTTTGTGTTTTGCTGAGGTCAGCAGCCGGTTCCGTTCAACCGGCGGGGGATACCTTTATGCGAGGCGCGCATTTGGCGCCTTCGTCGGATTTGAAGCCGGATGGCTGTTCTGGATCTCACGGCTGACCGCGTTCGCGGCCAACTGCAATTTGATGATTGGCTACCTGGGTTACTTCTACGAACCCATTTCCACCGGTCCCGCTAGGGTGCTGGTCATCGGTATCGTCATCTTGGCTCTAACATATATAAACATCGCGGGAGTACGGGATTCGGTGAAACTCACGAATGTGCTCACGGTTGGTAAACTAAGCCCGCTGATCCTGTTCATGTTCATCGGTTTCTTCTTTATCGAACCGGCTAACTTCTCACTTGGCGCATTTCCTGAGGCTGATGTCTTCGGCAAAGCGGTGGTGGTTCTGATCTATGCCTTTGTAGGATTCGAAGTCGCGGTCATTCCCGCCGGAGAAGTGAAAGACCCTCGCCGTAACGTGCCATTCTCGCTGATGACGGCGGTCGGCATAATAGTCGCGATCTACATTATCGTGCAGATCGTGGCGATCGGGACGCTTCCGGATCTGGCTAATTCAAGCCGCCCTCTTGCGGACGCGGCTTTGAGATTCGTGGGACCCTGGGGCGCGGGAGTAGTGGTGTTCGGCGCAGTCGTGTCGATTCTCGGCAACCTGAACGTGATAGTCCTTTCCAGCAGCCGTTTGCTATATGCGATGAGCGAGCATTCAGACATACCGCGATTTCTTTCGGCGACCCACGCAGTACACCGAACGCCCTATGCGGCTCTCGGCTTTTCGGCGACGCTGATCTTTCTGCTCACTGTCTTCAGCACTTTCATTACAGCGCTTACGATCAGCACTGTCTCGCGGCTCTGTGTCTATTTGCTCACCTTCGCCGCATTGCCCGTATTCAGGAAGAAACCTGAGCTCGCAGACACGGATGGTTTTGAGATTCCCGGAGGAAACGCGGTCGCGGTTCTTTCGATCTTACTAGGCCTTGGTCTGTTCTATTTTGTAAACACTTCGGAACTGGTCCAGGTGACTGCGGCGGGAGTTGTAGGCGCGGTATTCTACTTCAGCTACCGTGCGGCGAGAAGGAAGTCTTCGAAGACATAGATCAACGGCGACCGAATGGAAGACAGTAAGCGGCTTCTAACTGAAGTTCCTGCGGTGTACAAGGGCAAGGCCTTCGAGGACAAGATTCGGTTCGATCCTTTCCAGGAATCTCGAAGCCGGTGCCAAAAGGCCGGCGTTGCCTCCGGTCGCGACGATCTTCGTTTCCGCTCCCAATTCCGCCGAAATGCGTTCTATGAGTCCGTCAACAAGACCGGTGTATCCGTAGTAGATCCCTGATCTGATCGAATTCGCGGTTGAATCGCCGATGACGCCCGGCGGTTCCCCGATCACAACCACCGGCAGTTTCGCGGTCTTTCCGTGAAGGGCCTCGGCAAGAATTCCAATGCCTGGCGAGATCGTTCCTCCAAGGAAGACAGAGTTCGCATCCACGGCGTCGATCGTGGTCGCGGTTCCGAAATCGCAGACGATGCAGGGTGGCCCCACCATTTCTACCGCCGCCGCGGCGGCAAGCAACCTATCTATGCCGCAGTCTTCCGGCGGCTTGTAGCGGACGGTGAGTCCGAAATCAAGCGAGTGGTCGACCGTTTCCGAAGCGATGCCGAATTCATCCTTGAGAAGACGGGCATACTCGGTTTCAAAACCCGGTACTACCGACGAGATTATGGCCTGCTCGGGTCTTACGCTTGTTTTTAAGATGCCTTTTGGCAACCTGGGCGCACCGGTGCCTCGGTCGAAATTCGTCCTTGCCGCAGCGATAAGGCCGCCGGGACCGAACAACCCGAATTTGGTCGAGGAATTTCCGATGTCAATTGCAAGAAGCATCATTCTTAAAGCAAAAAAGTGACAAGAATCTGCCACTTTTCAAGAAATCCTAACTGACGGCCAACAATCAGCCCTTAAGCGGCAAGCCATCATAAACGACGTTCCAACCGTTCTTCAGGCTGGACCTAAGGCTCTTGGAAAACCACTCCTCCGCTTTTCCGGGGTCGTCGTAGATCTGGACCGCGGGCGAATTCTCGCGCGGATCCACCCTGCAGATCGCGCCCCCTTGCTCGGCCGTCTTGAGGCACAAAAGTGCGATCATCTCATTTTTGGACAATACCGCCGTGCGTACCTTCACATCCGTGAATTCGAGAGCCTGAACCAAAGGAAGTTCGGATTCGAGTTCCGCACTTAGTTCCTCGAATTCAAGTTCGAAATCTTCGAGTTCATCTTCAATTTCCTCGAGATGCTGATCAAATTCGTCAAAATCAGAGCTCATAATTCAACCTGTTCGTGAATTCCCCAAGAATGGAAACCCCATTGTCGCACATCGAGCCGGAATTTACATCCGCTGCCTCAGGCACGCAGGGAAGTGACGTCCCCGGCCAGCACTACCGCCTCTGATCCGTCACTCGTTCTGACAATCAGGGCCCCTCCATCGTCAAGGCCGGCAGTGACTCCCTCGACGACACGATCGGAAAGCGTGACCCGGACCGGCTTCCCGGAATAATATGAGGACCTCTCAGCCCAACGTTCGAGAACGGCATTCCTGCCTGCGGAATCCGCCATTTTGTTGTAATGGAAGAAAAGAAATCTCAGCAGCGGATTGAGCGCAGATTCGGGCACCGGCCTGGAGCCGATTTCTGTCTCCAGTGAAGTTGCCGTGTCGCGGAGATCTCCCGCAACCGAGGCCGCACCGGTGTTTAGCCCGACGCCAACGACCACTGCAGTACCCTGTGCGGATTCGGCAGTTTCCGCAAGAATGCCTGAGATCTTCCTGTTTCCAACGAGAACATCGTTTGGCCATTTGATGTCCGCCACCAGACCAAACTCGGATTCGAGGGTTTCCGCGACGGCGACCGCTGTGGCGAGAGTAATGACCGGAAAATAAAGAGATTCGAACTTCGGCCTAAGCACAACACTCAGATAAAGCCCCTCCCCGGATTCTGATTTCCATGCTCTACCGACCCTGCCGCGCCCTGCCGTTTGGCTCTTTGCGACGATGCAGAGCCCCTCGGCCGCGCCTTTCCTTGCCTGCGACAGTGCCTCTGTGTTTGTAGAGGGTAATTCGTCGAACCGGAGAATTTGAAGGTCCATTCGCTATCTTGTGTCCGAGGGGCGCCAAAGAGAATCAAGGTAGAACCGATTCGAATCGAAGAAGTTCTCTACGATCTCGAATCCACTCTTCTGGGCAAGGCCTTCGATCATTGCCAGATCATACTTCTGGGATATCTCCATAAAAACAGGCTCCCATTTTCTGAATTCGAACTTCTTGCCGAGTGCGCCGATCGTGACGGTTTGGTCACGAAGGCTGATCAGGAATGAACGTGCCGCCCGTTCGAGGGGATGGTATCCGGCGTAATGGTTGAATTCCGCGATGTCGAAATCCGCGTCAAGCTCCCTGTTGATTCGCGTCAAAAGATTCAGATTGAACTTCGCGGTCACCCCCAGAGAGTCGTCGTACGCGTTGAGGATGGTCGCGGGGTTCTTGTGGAGGTCGAATCCGACCAGGAGACGATCTTCGGGATTTACAACATCGCGCAGATGGCGGAAAAATCCGACCGCATTTTCCTCGGTGAAGTTTCCTACATTCGAACCAAGAAAGAGGATAACTTTTCTGCGCGGTGAGGACCGCTTAAATGTTTCCAGCGTGCGGAAGTAGTCTCCAACTTCGGGGCGTATTTCGAGTTCCGGAAACCGGCTTCTGAATTTGTCCGTGAGCGTTTCTATCGAATCCGACGAGATGTCGATCGGGACGAACCTGAAAGACGAATCGGTTCCGAGCAGATGTTCGACCAGGACCGCTGTCTTTTGGCCGTCTCCGGCACCGAGTTCTATCAGGTCGAACGGTTGTCCGTCGGGCGAGAACGCTGAACAGATCTCTTCGGCCTGGTCCGTGAAAATCTCCATCTCGCTTCTGGTCAGATAGTATTCCGGGAGTTTCATTATCTCTTGAAACAGCCGCGAGCCTTCTTCATCATAGAAGTACTTCGAAGAGAGAAATTTAGGGTCCGAAGAGAGGCCCTTGTCCACATCTCTCGCGAATCCGCTCTGCCCAGTTCTCGTTGACTCATTCATAGACCACTGCTCTTGTTAATCTGCCAGCCTGATCCCGGTGAACTGCCAGCGAAGATGAGGATGGAAGAAATTCCGGTAAGAAGTTCGGCTGTGGCCTTTCGATGTCGCGGCCGAGGCTCCCCGAAGCACTATCTGGTTTACCATGAACTTCCCGTTGTACTCGCCGACGGCGCCATCCGCGACCTTGAATCCCGGATAAGGGAGATACGCGGAGTTCGTCCACTCCCAACGTCTTCCCCATCCAAAATCTTCACACGCCGCTTCCCACTCAAATTCCGTCGGAAGCCGTTTCGCCTTCCAGACAGCGAACGCCGATGCCTCGTAGAAGCTGATGTGGCATACAGGATCTTTTGGCCGGACCGCGCGTATTCCGCCCAACGTGAATTGATTCCATTCTCCGCTGCGATTATTCCAGTAGAGGGGAGCCGTAACGTCGTTTCCACGGACCCAGTCCCAGCCTTCGGAATGCCACAACCGAAAATCTCCGTATCCGCCGTCCTCTATGAACTCGATAAAATCGGCGTTGGTGACAAGGCCCCTTGCGATCGAAAAGTCGCCGAGAAACACCTTATGTCGTGTGAGTTCGTTGTCGAAGCAAAACCCGTCTCCTTCATAACCGATCTCGCGGATGCCTCCTTCGATCTCCGCGAAACCTCTCTCCTGAGGAGCTTCCTCTTCGACCAGGATGACATCATTCTTGTAAACAGGAGCCAGCGGATTCATCGAAAATGTGTACTTCAGGTCCGTCAGGAGAAGTTCCTGATGCTGCTGTTCGTGATTGATTCCCAGTTCGACAAGGTATTCCGCGTCCCTTGTCAGGCCGCGGCCGAATACCTCGTTCATCGCACTGTCGACGTGCGCCCTGTATTCAAAGATCTCTCCGACCGTCGGCCGCGACAGGTCTCCCCGTTTGTTCCGAACAGTTCGTTCACCGATCGAATTGTAATAGCTGTTAAAAAGGAACCGGTATGCGGGATCGAAGACCTTGTAGCCTTCAAGGAAGTTGGAAAGCACCATCTCTTCGAAAAACCACGTCGTGTGGGCGATGTTCCATCTGACGGGACTCACATCCTCGACAGGCTGCGGAACGTAGTCTTCGGTCTCAAGAGGATCGCAAAGCCTTTCGGTACAGGCTCGAACCTCCCGATACTTCTTAGCAAGTTCACTTGCCGTGGCCGTGGTGCTCTGTGTCGGCTGCATCAGTCAATTAAAACAAATGCCGCTGAAAAGAAAAAGTTATAGTTTTTGAGAGTGTTCGGGATCCTGGTCCCTTGAAAATGGTTTAGAGGCCAGGACCCAGCTTTGAAACTGCCTCTTTGCAGGTTTCAGAGAGAATGGTGTCGTCAGAAACAGCGCACGAAGAAAGCTCAATTCTTGCCGCTTCATATCCTATCGCACCAAGGGCAAACGCCGCATTGCGCCTGACCTCTCCTCCTTCTTTTGGATTCGACAATAGCGCGGAGAGCGATTTCGCCGCCTGTCGAAACCCAGGATCGGATTCCGTAAGGTCTCCAGCGCCAATTGCGAGCGACGTCTTGAACTTTGATGGAAGGAAGCTCTCCGGGATCGAATCCGTCACGATTCCCGTTCGAACGGACTGGGCGATCCGACCGATCGCGCCGGCTGCCTCGCGCCTCAAAAAGGCCTTGCTGCTTCCCCTGTTCTTTGAAAAACTCCGTGTCAGCGCGGGTACTGCCGCGGGATCACCGATCAGCCCAAGCGCTGTCGCCGCCGCCGCGCGAACTTCCTGCTTTCTGTCCTTTTCGAAAACTCTCAGAAGCCCCTGTACAGCGCCCTTTGCCCGCGATCTGCCAAGCGCCAAAGCCGTTTCTTTCCTTACAAATGTTTGTTTGTCATCCAGAAGCGGGACAAGTGAAGCGGCGGCCGTATCGGGCGAGAGATAGGCGCAGGTTGACGCGGCTTCCGCACGGACCGTCGGTGAAAGGTCTCCCAGCGCGTAGACGGCCGGTCTCGCCGCTTCGGCAGTGCCGATCACGCGAAGCTGATAGAGGGCTTCGCGCTTTTCTTCGACAGAACCGGATCGAAGTATCGACTCAGCGCTTTCTAACTGGGCGGAAGTCTGTCCGGCGCAAACTAACGCGGTCGACAAAAATAATGCGGCCAAAAAGGCCGCTGTCGCGGGACGATTTCTCAATTGTCTTGTGGATTCCATCAGATATCCCGGATCGCATTTCTGCGGATCGTTTCCCATTCGAAGACCTGCCGTGCCCGCCTGTTCTCACGCGAATCGGACAGCGAGAGGATCAATTCATCACTCGAAAGATCCGTCGTCTTTCTTCTATTGCTTAAGCTAAGAGTATCCGGGAGTTTTGCAGCAGGAAACGAGTCGTGAAGAAAAATATCAGTATTTATTGAAGGGAATTTGTCGTTCGTCTTGTTCGCCATCTTAGCCACCTCTCGAGATCCGAAGACGGCTAAATTCTGACGATCCGCGTCAGGTCCCAACCGCCGGGATTCCTTTTCGTTGTTGAAGGTACTTTCCGATACTCATTTGCTCCTGAAATGTCTTTTAGGGCATCTGCAAGCATAGCATAGCATTTATGGGAGCGAAAACATTTCTTCCCATTCGCAGCGGTTGGACAAAAAGATGGCGTGAGACTAGAATCCCGCTATGTGGTTTTTCCCGAACAAACTCCTCCTTAAGTAGCCACTCGCTGAGGAAATCTCATCGGCGGAGTGGCTTTACTCGCACACCCCAATAAACAGATCAAGGTTTTCAAGGACGCGCACTCCGAAAAGGGGGCCGGGGCGGCGCCTTAGAACGTACATAGGCACCCAAGGGGAACTATGCGGACGGCAATAGCAAGATCAGGCGGCGAAAATGGATCAAAAATATTTTCCAAAGAAGGTAGAAACGAAGTGGCAGAAGAAGTGGGCCGAACTCGGCACGTTCGAGGCAAACGCGGATCCGAACAGGCAGAAATTCTATTGTCTGGAGATGCTCCCGTATCCTTCCGGCAGGCTTCATATGGGTCACGTCCGCAATTATTCGATCGGAGACGCGCTTGCGTGGTACAAGCGGCTGCACGGATTCAACGTGATCCATCCGATCGGCTGGGATTCATTTGGTCAGCCGGCTGAACAGGCGGCGATAAAGCAGGGTGTCAATCCAAGGGAATGGACGGAGGACAACATTTCCCAAATGCGGGCGCAGCTTAAGACGCTTGGCATAGGGTACGACTGGTCAAGAGAGATCGCCGCACACAGGCCGGAGTATTACAAATTCGACCAGTGGTTCTTCCTGAAAATGCTGGAGAAAGGGCTGGCATACAGGAAGGAATCGGAGGTCAACTGGTGCCCGAAATGCGAGACGACCTTGTCGAACGAACAGGCCTCGGGCGGTGTTTGCTGGCGATGCGGGACTCCGGTCGAGAAGCGTTCCCGGCCGCAGTGGTTCGTTAAGATAACGGCTTACGCCGACGAACTCCTGGAGGGAATGGAAGAGATCTCTGACGGCTGGCCTGAAAAGGTCCTGACGATGCAGAAGAACTGGATCGGCAGAAGCAAGGGAGCGTTTGTGAACTTCCGCATCGAGGGAGGATCTTCAGAAGTGCCGTCTGTCCGGGTCTTCACGACACGGATCGACACTATCTACGGTGTTAACGCCATCGTTGTTGCCGCCGGGCATCCGTTAGTCGATGCCAATATCGATTCGTTCAGCGAAGAGGTTCGCTTGTCGGTCGAAGAAATACTTACAGAGCAGGCGGCACCGACCGATTACGAGGCCGAGACGGAAAAAAAGGGCGTGGACACCGGTCTCGAGGCGATAAATCCTTTTAGCGGCGAGCGGATCCCCGTCTGGATAGGCAACTACGTGATGATGTCCTACGGAACCGGAGCGGTGATGAGCGTACCCGCTCACGACGAAAGGGATTTTGAATTTGCGAAAAAATACGGGCTGCCGATCCGCCAGGTCATAAGCGAACCGCATCTGGTTCACGAACACAACACCATGCAGGCGCTGGCTTTAGAGGATGCGTTCACCGAAAAGGGCATTCTGGTTCACTCGGATGACTGGACTGGGAAGCCCAGTGCCGACGCTATCGAATCGATGACCGCGTTTGCCGAAAACAAGAGGTTTGGTGAGGGGGCCGTCACCTACCGTTTGAGGGACTGGGGGATCTCGCGCCAGCGTTTCTGGGGTTCACCGATCCCGATCATATATTGTCCGGATTGCGGGACCGTGCCGGTTCCGATCGATGAACTTCCGGTTGAGCTGCCCGAATCCGCTCCGTTTACGGGTGTCGGTGAATCCCCGTTGGCCAAAGTGGAGAGCTTTGTCAACGTCGAGTGCCCTGAATGCGGGGGGGCGGCGGAACGCGAAACGGACACAATGGACACGTTCGTAGATTCCACCTGGTATTACTTCAGATACTGCGATCCGCACAATGAGGATTTGCCATTCGAGCCCTCTGAAGCCGCCTACTGGATGCCGGTCGACCTGTACATAGGTGGCATCGACCACGCGGTTATGCACCTGCTCTATACTCGTTTCTGGACCAAGATGATGCGGGACATAGGACTCGTTGACTTCGGGGAACCGGCGAAGAGTCTTTTGACGCAAGGGATGGTCGTCGGCGAATCGTTCTACAGCAAGACCAAAGAAAGTTATGTGTTCCCTGAAGACGTCGAGATCCAAAGAGATTCCGCCGGAAGAGTGACAGGAGCCGTCTTGAGATCGGACGTGACACCGGTGCGGGTTGCCGTCGAAAAGATGAGCAAATCCAAGCATAACGGTGTGGACCCGGATGACATGATCTCCATTTACGGCGCCGATGCGGTGAGGGTGTTTGTTCTATTTGCCGCTCCCGCGGAGAACGAACTGGTCTGGCAGGAAACTGGCATCGAGGGTGCCGTTCGATTCCTTCAGCGGGTCTGGCGGTTTGTCCTAAGATGGCAGGAAGCGATCGAATCCGCATCCGCATCCGCGGATGACTTGGCCGCAGCCGGAACCGAAGCGCCAAAGAACTCGCAAGACCTCCGTCGGAAGACCCACCAGACGATCATTCGCGTACGGGAGAACTTCGAAAGCGGGCAGTTCAACACTCCCGTGGCGGCGTTAATGGAACTGCTGAACTCCATGCACGACCTTGCGGGCGAGCCGGAGGCCGCAAAGGCGGTTGAGGCGGCGGCAGTAAAAGAAGCCATTGAGAGCTTGATCCTGATGCTCGCTCCCTATGCGCCACATTTCTGTGAAGAGGTCTGGGAGGCGGTATCAGGCAACGGCCAGGGCATCGTCGCGTCGGGCGGACGGTTTCCCGAAGCCGACACGGATCTCGCGAAAGACGATGAGGTCGAGATCGCGGTTCAGGTCAATGGCAAACTTCGTTCTCGCGTTTACGCATCGCCCGAAGCGGCGAACGCGGAACTGGAGTCACTCGCTCTCGCCGACGAGAAAGTGAGCGAGTACACGGAAGGTAAGACAGTCGTCAAGGTGATAGTGGTGCCGGGCAGGCTGGTGAACGTCGTGGTCAGATAGCGATCGGTCCGCCGAAGCACTTGCGGGAGGGATGAAATTGCGTTTCCCGCGGATTAGTTTTAGGCCCGAAACCCTTTCTTATGCTATTCTTTGAGGCTTGATTAGCACTTGGAAACCATTTAGAATTGCGAGGTGCTCGCGAAGCACTTGATTTACAACCACTGCTCGTTGCTTTTAATCAGAGAACATTCACGGATCAGCTGCACGATATTCAGTTCTGAATAACGATGAGAGAGTGTCAACACTGCAAGTCCTGCTATGCGGATGACGTCGAAACCTGTCCAACTGACGGGATGCCGACGGTCCACACGATAAGCGGCGAACCCGTCCTTGAAGGCAAGTACCATTTGGAAAGCCGGATCGGTCAGGGCGGGATGGGCGTTGTTTACAAAGCAAGGCACGCATACCTGAAGACCCTTCACGCTATCAAGGTCATCCTGCCAGATCTGGTCGGCAACGATCCCGAGCTGGTAAAACGATTCCGCCAGGAGGCTCTCGCTGCCGCGGCGATCAGACATCAGAATGTTGTTCAGGTTACTGACTACGGGGTAGCGCAGGGCACAATGCCGTTCCTTGTGATGGAGTTCGTGGAAGGTGAATCGCTGCACGACCTCCTTGCTCGCGAAGTCAAACTCTCCCCGGAAAGGGCTTACGATCTGACCGCGGCGATCTGCGCCGGAATCGGAGCGGCTCACAGCCAGGGCATCGTGCACAGAGATCTCAAGCCGCTCAATATAATGCTCCTCAAGGACAAGCCGAAGCCGACCGACTCGGTAAAGATCCTTGACTTCGGCCTTGCCAAGATCAAATCCGGTGAGCTTCTCGGTTCATTTATCCAGGCGCAGACTACGGGACTTATGGGGTCCCCGTATTATATGGCACCGGAACAGTGGTCGGATGACGATCTCGACGCGCGTTCGGACATTTACTCGATTGGCGTAATGCTTTACCAGATGCTGGCAGGGGATGTTCCGTTCAAGGGCTCGTCGATCCCAGCCATAATGAAGAAGCATCTGACGGATCCGCCTCCCTCGTTCGCCGAACGCGGAGTGCAGATCCCTCCGGCAGTTGAGCGAGCCGTGATCCACACTCTGCAAAAGGACAGAAAGAACCGAACTGCGAGCGTGGAAGATCTGATCGAAGAATTTGGAGCTGCCCTCGGAATCTCCGCACCCGGAGTTCATTCGCTCGGGCATCAGACAGGACATTCCCTTCCCGTGGCACCGCTTCGGATACTAACTAATCCGCCGCGCTCAAAAGTGTTCCTGAACGAACGTGAAGCAGGTGTGAGCCAGCAGGACGGTTGGTTGCTTCTTGAAGGGATTCAGTCTGGAAATCACCACATCAAAGTACAGCACGAGGGGTTCAGGGTTTGGGAAAGTGATGTCTTCTGCGACGGAAAGCCGGTTGAGGTAGTCGCGAGACTCGACAAGCAGGCCGGCGCGACAGAGGCAATACCTCAGCCGTCCGACAAAACGATGGTGTTCGGCCAGGATACTTTGGGCGGAGACGAGGAGGGATCGGCGGACCAGGCCCAGATTTCCCAGAAAGTTCCCCAGGAAA